>DASUWY010000011.1 GCA_036378175.1 Thermoleophilaceae bacterium | reverse complement strand
GCGGGCGAGCGCCGGCACCACGTCCTGCGCGCGCAGCGGCTCGTGGCTCCACTTCACGTACGGGTGCGGCACGCGGGTGGCGTCCTTGTTCGTGAGGTTCGCCTGGAGCGTGACCTGCGCGCGCACCTGCTGGCCCGCCGTCACGAGCAGCGGCGACTTGTTCGCCTGCGCGTTGAAGATCGCGCCCATCGCGTTGCCCAGGCCGGGAGCCGTGTGCAGGTTCACGTGCGTCACGCGTCCGGACGCCTGCGCGAACCCGTCCGCCATCCCCACCGCCACCGCCTCCTGCAGGCCCAGCACGTAGCGGAAGTCGGCCGGGAAGTCCGCGAGCATCGGCAGCTCGGTGGAACCCGGGTTGCCGAAGATCGTGGTCATCCCGTGCTTTCGGAACAGCTCGAACGCGGCTTCGCGCACGCTGGTCAAAGGCTCTCCTCTCGATCGACGCGCAAGGGGGCGCCGATCCTAATGACCTGACGCCTACTTGGACGCCGGGATGATCGCGATGCGGCCGTTCGTCTCGAGCACGGCCCAGCGGATGTCGGCGATGTCGGTGACCTGCTGCAGGCGCCCCTCGGACTCGATGTCCTCCACGGTTATCCGTTCGCGCTTCATGTTGCGGTCGATCATCTTGCCGTTCTCCACGAGCACCACCGGCTGCCCCTCGAGCACGCTGCGCATCTGCCGGAAGCGCCAGTTCACCCACGACACGAACACCGTCAGCAGAGCAATCGTGGAGATCACGATGAATGCGCCGGTGACCGAGTAGTCGCTCTGGGTGATCGCCTGCTGCACGAGATCGCCAGTCACCACGAGCAGGATCAGGTCGAACGGCTCCATCGTGGACAGCTCGCGTTTGCCGACCACGCGCGTGACGAGGTAGATGAAGAAGAAGACGACGGTCGCGCGGATTACGAGGTCCATCAGGGGAACACCGTCACGTGTCTCGTGAGGGATGTGACCGGCGTGTCGCCGTCATCGAGCTCCAGGCGCACCGTCCGGCTGCCCACGGTCGTCGGGTTCACCTGGTACTGGATCCAGACCGTGAGCAGCTGGCCCGCGTTCAGGGTGTCGTACTCGAGGACCAAGCGCCCGTTCCGGTTCAGCTCCTGCGCCGCCTGCGGCTCGATCGTGTTCACCGTGAGCCCGTTGAGGAAGCCCTCGTCGAGCGTGAGCTTCGGCTTCGCCAGGTCCTGGTGGGCCAGCACCTGCAGCTTCCACTGGAAGAGCAATCCACCACGCAGCCGCGAGGGGCCGGACATGGTGAGGCTCGCCCCGGGCGCGTTCGCCTCGGTCCTGTCAGTGCCCTGCCCGAACACGCCGAGGAGCGCGAGGATCGGGATCACCAGGATCAGCACGAGCAGGGCACGCCTGTGCCACGGGTGGCTCGCGCGTCCCTTCAGATCCCTGTAGGTGTCGGTGCGAATGGACCCCGGCACGCCACCGGGGCCATTCGACGCGGTGCGTCGCTTCCCTCGTCAGCGTCAGGCTCTACTTCGTACGCTTCCGGTGGTGCTCGACCTGAACCCCGTGGAGATCCGCGTGCTCGGCTGCCTCATCGAGAAGCAGCGCACCACGCCGGACGCCTACCCGCTGACGCTGAACTCGCTGCGGCTCGCGTGCAACCAGTCCACCAATCGCGATCCCGTCGTGGAGTACGACGAGCACACCATCCGGGGAGCGCTCGAGCGGCTCGCGCGGCGCCGCTACGTGCGCCTCGCGAGCGGCCACACCACGCGCGCCACCAAATACCGCCACCTGCTCGACGACACGCTCCAGCTCGACCGCGAGGAGCTCGCCGTGCTCGCCGTGCTGATGCTGCGCGGCCCCCAGACGCCGGGCGAGCTGCGCCAGCGCACGGAACGCCTTCAGCGGTTCTCCGGCCACGAGGCACTGGACGCCGTGCTCACACGCCTCGCGGAGCGCGACTTCATCGAGCGCCTGGAGCGACGTCCCGGACAGAAGGAGCAGCGCTACAGGCTGAAGCTCGACGACGACACTGAGACAGCGCCCGAACCTGCGGTGCCAGCCACCAGTCACCAGTCACCAGTCACCGAGTTCGATGATCGGCTGGAGCGACTGGAGCGCGAAGTGGCAGAGCTACGAAGAGAGCTCGCCGACCTCCGCGAGCAGCTAGGCGCCTGAGGGCGTGCCCTGGAGGTACGCGAGCACTGCGAGCACGCGCCGGTGATCGCTGCCCGATTGCGGCAGGTCCAGCTTCGAGAAGATGCTCGCGATGTGCTTCTCCACCGCGCCGACGGTGAGCACGAGCGCCTCCGCGATCCCCTGGTTGGAACGGCCCTCCGCCATGAGCGCAAGCACCTCCTGCTCGCGCGGTGTGAGCCGCTCGAGCGGCCCTCCCGCGGTCTGGCTCGAGAACAGATGCGCCACCACCTCCGGGTCGAGTGCGGTTCCTCCGTCGGCCACGCGACGCACGGCTTCAACGAATTCCACGACGTGCAGGATGCGGTCCTTGAGGAGGTAGCCCACCCCGCCGCGGCCGTCGGCGAGGAGCTCCCTGGCGTAGGCCTGCTCCACGTACTGCGACACCACGAGGATCGCCGTATCCGGCGAGCGCTTGCGTGCCTCGATGGCGGCGCGCAGCCCCTCATCGCGAAAGTCGGGCGGCAGGCGGATGTCCACCACCGCGATGTCCGGCTTGTGCGCATCGATCTCGCGCAGCAGCGCGTCACCGTCGCGAACGGACGCCACCACCTCGAAGCCGTTGTCCCGCAGGAGGCGCTCGAGTCCGTCGCGCAGCAGCGCCAGGTCCTCGGCGATCACTACCCGCATGGCATCTCCGCGCGTACCACGGTCGGGCCGCCCGGCGGGCTGGCCACGCGCAGCGTTCCGTCGAGTGCCTCCAGACGCCGTCGCAAGCCGCCGAGCCCGCCACCGGACAGATCGGCGCCGCCCCTGCCGTCGTCCGCCACCTCGACGGTGAGCATCTGGCCGTCGCGAATCATGCGGATGTCCACCCGCTTCGCCTCCGAGTGCTTGCCGGCGTTGGCCAGCGCTTCCGCGACCACGAAGTAGGCGGCGCTCTCCACGGGGGCGGCGGGCCGCTCCGGCACGTCCGCATGGACCACCACGCGCAGCGGACTGGCGTCGGCAAGTGCGGTCACCGCGGCCTCGAGCCCACGGTCCGCGAGCACCGGCGGATGGATCCCGCGCGCGAGATCGCGCAGCTCCTTCAGCGCCTGGCCGGTGCCGGCACGTGCCTCCTCGAGCAGCTCGCGCGCGCCCTCGGGGTCGTCCCTCAGCTTCTGCTCGGCCATGCCGATCGTCATGCCGAGCGCCACCAGCCGCGCCTGCGCGCCGTCGTGCAGGTCGCGCTCGATCCGCCGCAGCTCGGCCTCCTGCTGGTCCACGGCGCCGGCCCGCGTGGTTGTGAGCGTCTCGATGCGCTGGGTCAGCTCCTCCTGGCCGGGCGGCGAGAAGTAGAGCGAGCCGGCGCGGGCCAGCACCGTGATCGTCAGGCCGAGCAGCGGCCACACCGGCCAGAACGTGCCGGCGCCCGACGCAGCCCACACGCCGACCAGGAAGAGGAACACCACCGCCGAGCTGCCGGCCTGCACCGCGATCGAGTGGTTCAGCCCCGGACGCCTCCAGCGCTCCGGGTTCTCGTCCACGAACAGGCGCCAGCCCTGGAGGCCGAGCACGAGCAGGAACGCGAGCAGCGGCCAGACCGGCCAGAAGTAGCCGTGCCCCGTCAGCCCCCAGATCACCACCAGCACCGCGAAGGCGAAGCCCAGCGCGGCCGCGCGCGTGACGAGGAACTGCCGGCGCTCTGGAATCGTCGGCTTGGGCCCGGCCCCCGCCGGATCGGGCGATCGCTCGAACAGGCTCTCTGCCAGGGAGCGCTGCGGGTGGGCGAGGAGACGGAAGAGGAGCATCGTGACGACGAGTCCGGCGGCCCCGGCGACCGTCAGCAGGAGCGCCTCAGGGAGCGTATCCACCCGCCAGGAGTCGATCTTGATGCCGTCCTTGAGAGACCAGTAGTAGAACGGCGCCGCCAGCCCGCCGAGGGAGGCGCCAAGCAGCGTGACCATGCCGATCGCGAAGGGCAAGCCGAGAACGAAGCGCAGCAGGAGATACGCCTGCGCCCGCCACATCGCCGGGTCCGAGAGCCAGCCGAACGCCCGGCGCCAGAAGCCGGCGCGCGCAAGCGGTGCGTGGGGCGGATACACGCTCACGCCGAGCAGCCTGCGCGCGAGCGCCGCCTCGAGCCCCGCCGACGCCGTGATCAGGAAGGGCATCCCGAACGCAATGGGGATCACGAGCGGCGTGATCAGGAGTCCGACCCCGAGCGACCAGGCGGTGACGAGGATCGTGAACCAGAGCGTGCCGAGCGGCGCCGCCAGAACCAGGAACGTCGCCTCCTCCCACGCCTGCTTGCCGAAAAGTCTTGACCACATGTGCAGAACATCGCACCCCGGCACGTCGTCGCCCATCCGGAGGCCCGGCGTGTTGGCCCGGGGGTTAACCTCAGGACCCCTTTCCGAACGTGATTCTCGAGCGGCTAGAGCACCCGATCGTCCAGGCCCCGATGGCGGGCGGGCCGTCCACCCCGGCTCTGGCCGCCGCCGTGAGCGGCGCGGGCGGGCTCGGCTTCGTGGCGGCCGGCTATCTCAGTCCCGATCGGCTGCGCGAGGACATCGCTGCCGTGCGCACCGCGACGGACGCGCCGTTCGGAGTGAACCTGTTCGTGCCGGGCGCGCCCGACGTTGACGAGGAGGCGGTGCGTGAGTTCGTCACGCGGCTGGGACCGGATGCGGGCGAGCCGCGCTACGACGACGACGCCTGGGAGGAGAAGCTGGCGCTGCTGCATGAGTCGCCCGTGCCGGTTGTGTCGTTCACCTTCGGCTGCCCGCCTGCCGGGCTCGTGGCATCGCTTCGGGAAGCGGGCAGTGAGGTGTGGGTGACCGTGACGTCGGTGGCGGAGGCGCGCGCTGCGCGTGACGCCGGTGCTCACGCGCTCGTGCTCCAGGGCGCGGAGGCGGGCGGGCACCGCGGTACCTTCGACGACCCGCCGGATGGCGGCGAGGGCCTGAGCACGCTGGCTCTCCTGCGACTCGTGGGCAGCTCAGAGCTCGAGCTGCCGCTCGTGGCGAGCGGTGGCATCACGGACGCTCCGGCGCTGGCCGCCGTACTCGCCGCGGGCGCGCACGCCGCACAGCTCGGCAGCGCGTTCATGCTCACGCCCGAGGCAGCCACGAACCCAGCGCAGCGGAGACTCCTCGCGGAGGAGGCGCCCACCCGGCTCACCCGTTCGTTCAGCGGGCGCCTGGCGCGAGGAATCGTCAACGCCTTCATGCGCGAACACGACGCGCACTCCATCTGCGCCTACCCCCACGTTCACTACGCCACCTCCCCCATCCGCGCCGACGCCCGCAGGCGCGAGGATCCCGACGGTTTCAACCTCTGGGCGGGCCAGACGCACAACCTCGCGGTGAACAAGCCGGCTGCGGACATCGTGCGCGAGCTGAGCGAGGGCGCCCACGCCGCGCTCGAGCGAGCCGCAGCGCGGCGTTAGAGCGGGTTACGGTTCTCGCGTGGGCACCTCGAGACTCGCGGCCTTCAGCGACGGTGTACTCGCCATCGCCGCCACCCTCCTGATCCTGGACGTGCGTACCGCCGGCCTGCCGCCGCTCGGCCACCAGCTCGTGCACATCTGGCCGAGCTACGTGGGCTACGCCACCAGCTTCACCACCATCGGGATCATCTGGGTGAACCACCACACGGTGATCGACCAGATCGCGCACGTGGACCGCCGCTTCCTCTTCATCAACCTCTTCTTCCTGATGGTGGTGGCCTTCATCCCCTTTCCCACGCAGCTCGTGGCGGAGCACATCCGCGACGGCGGCGCCGACGCGCGGGACGCCGCGCTCGCCTACGGCATCACCTGCACGCTGATGGGCGTGGCCTTCGGGCTGCTGTGGCGCTATGCGATCGCCGGCGCCCGGCTGCTGCGGCAGGATGCCGACCGGCGCACCGTTGCGGGCATCACCCGCACCTTCCGGCCTGGCGTGCCGCTCTACCTCACGGCCACCTTGATCGCGTTTGCCAGCCCGATCGCCAGCGTGATCCTCTACGCGGTCATCGCCGTCTTCTACGTGCTCGAGAGCTCGATCTTCGCCCGCAGCGAAGATCCGGCCTGACCCCAAGGGGACACGCGTTATCCCGTCGGGGTTACCGGCGTTATCCCTCCTTTAGCAAAAGTTCCTGCAAATTGTGCTTGAATGGCGCCCGACAAATGCGCCGAGTCTCCACGAACCCGCTTCGTGGGGAACGGGGGAACCAATAGCGGTCTGGATGGCCGCAGGGGCGAATCGCCGCAGGTGCGGCATAGCGCGAGTGTTCTAGCGCGAGCCCGTCAGCTCACCTCGTAGGCGCCGGAACACAAGGATTGAGCATGCCCACCGATCTCCGTGACCTCTCGAATCCCGAGCTTTGGCGGGACTCGCTGAAGCGCTCGCGCAAGCGCCGCCGGCCGGGCGCCCGCGCACGCTCGCTCGCCAAGGTAGAGCGGACCGTTCGCATCCCCGAGGCCCAGGCGCTGGGCCTCGTGCCGCGCTTCCAGCCGCGCGACCTCACCTCGCTCGAGCTGTGGGAGAAGTCCCTGCTGCGCTCGCAGCATCGCCGCCGCGCCCTCGAGCAGGCGCGCGCGAACCGCAAGCCGGTCCGCCGGGCCGGCACGATGGCGATCGCCGCCGCCGCGGTGTTCCCGGCCGCCACGGGCGTGGCCACGGCCGACAGCAGCTCGCAGCCCGCGGTGTCGCACGTGCACGGCGCGAGTCTGGCGAGTGTGCAGCGCGCGCTCGGAATCGCCGCCGACGGCATCTGGGGTCCGGAGACCGAGCACGCTGTGCGCAGCTACCAGCGCGCTCACGGGCTGATCGTCGATGGCATCGTCGGGCCGCAGACGCTCGGCTCACTTGGCCTCGCCACCGCCGCCACAGCGACCACGGCGAGCGCCTCGAGCGCGGGTTCCGCCGCCACGGTGAGCGCCGTGCAGTCGAAGCTCGGCATCTCGGCGGATGGGGTGTTCGGCCCGCAGACGGCCGCCGCCGTGAAGCACTTCCAGGCCGCGCACGGCCTCACCGTCGACGGCATCGTCGGGCCCGCAACCGCTCAGGCGCTCGGCCTGTCGGCGCCGGCCGCTCCGCTGCGTGAGGCGCACGCCCATCATTCGCGCGCGCGGTCGTCCAGCGGCAGCAGCGATTCCGGCAGCAGCTCCGTGTCGGACGTGCAGAGGGCGCTCGGCATCCCCGCCGACGGCGTGTTCGGGCCGCAGACGGCCGCCGCCGTGAAGCACTTCCAGGCCGCGCACGGCCTCACGGCCGACGGCGTGGTGGGTCCCGCCACCGCGCAGGCGCTGGGCATCGGCGCCCCCTCCACCCCGCTCCACGAGCGCCACAGCTCGTCCTCGGGCAGCGGCTCGGGCTCATCGGGCTCGAGCTCCGGGTCGAGCGGCGTGATCGCGCGCATGATCGCGGCGGCCAACCAGATCGCCAACACGCCGTACGTGTACGGCGGCGGGCATGGCAGCTTCGTGTCGAGCGGTTACGACTGCTCCGGCTCGGTGAGCTACGTGCTGCACGCCGGTGGGCTCCTCAGCGCACCGGAGGACTCCACGGCGCTCGAGAGCTACGGCGCTCCGGGTCCCGGCGCGCACGTGACCATCTACGCCAACTCGGGCCACGCCTGGATGACGATCGATGGCCGCCGCTTCGACACCGGCGGTGGCGGCGGGAGCCGCTGGAAGAGCACGCCGCGTTCGGGCGCGGGTTTCGTGGTCCGCCATCCGGTGGGCTACTAGCGGTCGCTTGCGCCTAGGCGTAAAGTGAACGTCAGGGCCGGCGGCACGGCTCGATGGGTGGTGCCGCCGGACAGAAGGGACTCGTGGGGATCGCACCGTGGGTAAGCGGCCGAGACCGTGGGCGTTGGAGAGATTTCTTTTGAGAGGGGGCGCCCGTGCCCGCGTTCTGTTGTCCGAAGTGCAAGGCGATCGTTCAGCAAGGCCATCCCGAGCCACCGGATCGCTGCCCATTCTGCGGCGCTGAGATCCGGGCAGCGGTACACGTGGCTGACTGGATTCGCGAGCTCGATGACCGCCACGCCGCGCTGCGTCCGCCGGATCGGCGGCACCCACGGCCGAAGAGCGGCTAGCCAGCGGCTACGAGGCAGCGTTCATAGCCGCCTGCTCGCGGCGCTCTGAGTTCGTCACCAGCTCGACGATCCGCGCTCCCGCCTTGTCCGGCGAGCCGGCGTCGAACGGCGGCTGCGGGTCGTACTCGATGCCGAGCTGAATCGCCTTCGCCACGTCGGGTCCCGCGATCTCGGCGGCGAGCACGAGCGCCATGTCGATCCCGGCGGACACGCCCGCCGCGGTGATCACCTTGCCCTGGCGCACCACGCGCCTGGACACCGGGCGCGCGCCGAGGCGCTCGAGCAGGTCGTACTCGAGCCAGTGCGTGGTGGCCTCGAGACCGTCGAGAATTCCTGCCGCCGCGAGCAGCAGCGCGCCCGTGCACACGGACGTGGTCCACTCGGACGTCTGGTGAGCGCGCCGCAGCCAGCCCACCATGCGTTCGTCGTCGATGAGCGCACGCGTGCCGTAGCCGCCCGGCACCACCACGATCTCCGGGTCGGGCAGCTCGTGCAGCGCGAGGTCCGCGGACAGGCCGAGCATGCCGGTCTCCGTGCGCTTCATCCCGGGCTCGAGAGCGACGAAATGCACGCTGGCACCCGGCAGGCGGGATAGCACCTCGTACGGACCCACGGCGTCGAGGGCGGTGAACCTGTCGTACAGCGGGATCGCGATCTTCATCAGGCGGCCCTCCTCTGGAACCGTTCGCGGTAGTCGCCCGGGCTCACCCCGAGCCTGCGGCGGAACACCCGCCGCATCGTCTCCACGGTGCCGAAGCCGCAGCGGCGCGCCACCTGCTCCACGCCCTCGCCCGCGGTCTCGAGCAGCGTCCGCGCGCGCTCCACGCGCAGGGTCTCCACGTACGCGGCGGGCGTCATCCCCACCTCGCGCTTGAAGGCGCGTGCGAAGTTGCGCGGGCTCATGTAAGCGCGCTCGGCCAGAGCCGGCACGGACAGGTCCGCCTCAAGGTGGTCGACCATCCACGCCTGCAACTCGCGCAGCGGCTCGCGCTCGGCACGCTGTCCCGCCAGCGCCGCGCTGAACTGCGACTGCCCACCCGGCCGGCGGAGGAACAGGACGAGCCAGCGCGCCACGTCGCGCGCGACCTTCGGGCCGAGGTCCTCCTCCACGAGCGCGAGCGCGAGGTCGATGCCGGCCGTCACACCCGCGGACGTGTAGACGTTGTCCGAGCGGACGAAGATCGGATCGGGGCGCACCGTCACGTCGGGGTAGAGGCGCTCGAGCGCGTCGCACTCGGACCAGTGGGTGGTGGCCTCGTGGCCAGTGAGCAATCTGGCGCGCGCCAGCAGGAACGCCCCGCTGCACACCGAGGCCACGCGGCGCGACCGCTGAGCCGCTCGCTTCAACCAGGCGATGAGGCGCTCGTCCTCCTGCGCCTCGCGCACGCCCTCGCCGCCGGCCACGATCAGCGTGTCCATCGCGCCGCGGCAGCCGGCCAGCGTCTGGTGCGCCTCCATGCGCACGCCGCTCCAGCTCTCGAAGCTGCGCCGCGGCGCGACGATCTCGACGGAGTACGAGCCCGGCACGAGGCGCGCCGCCACGGAGAACACTTCGTTCGGCCCGATCAGGTCGAGCGACTGAATGCCGTCGAAGGCGACGAGAACGACACGGCGCGAGGGGTCCATGAGCGGATCATGGCCCCTCGCGCCGCTGGCCGCAATGACATCAACAGGACATTTCCTGCCACCCGCGACCTGCGACCTGCGACCTCTCAATGGGACAGACTGCAGAACAGATCGCCCAGCGCTCCACCTCCCGGCGTGGCCGTGATCGTCAACGTCACCCGGTTGAGGTCGACAACCAGACCCAGCAGGTTCAGGTTCAGCGGGCCAAGCACCAGGTTCAGCACCGGGCACGGGACCGCCTGACTCGTCGTCACCTTCGGCGAGAGCGGCACGCTGAACCCGAGCGGATGCAGCGCGTGATGCCGCAGCCGCGCGTTCAGCGCATGGATTGCAGACGCACGAGCGGAAGACACCTTCGCGCGCGCGAGCTTGCAGAACAGCGAGCCGAGCACTCCCCCATGCGCCTGCCCGGTGACCGTGAGGTTGACCTTTGTCAGGTCCACGTTCAGCCCGAGAAGGGTCAGATGGAGCTTGTCGAGCGTGAGCGTGAGGATCCGGCAGCTCCCGCTACGCGAGACGCGCATCAACACGGGCGCCTTGATCGTCGTGGACTTGCCGGTGTAATCGTTCAGCCGCGCGACGGCGATGCCGCGCGCGACGGTGTTCCCCCTGCTGGTCCTCGCGAACCTCTCAACCGCGATCGAGACCTTCAGGTTCGAGCCGCGTGCGGCGTGCGCCGTCCGGCCGGAGCTCGCAAACGAGGGGGACGCAAAGAGCGACGCCGCAGCCAGGGCCGCGACGGTCGCCATCAGCACCAACCGCCATCGATGACGCATTCCTACCTCCCGGTGTAGATGAAGCCCGGATTGGGCGCTCCGTGTCTACCCCGACAGGCAAGAAAAGAAGCCGCCCCCGCCCGCCGAACCGGCGAGCGAGGGCGGCTGTTTCACCCAGGGGTCCCTACCTGGCCGGACGGACGGGGTGCGCCGTCACGATCATCTCGTCGGCGTCGTAGCGCGCCTTGATCTCGCGCAGGCGCCGATAGGAGTCGGCGGGAAGCACCTCGTCGGCACCGGCCGCCTCCTCGCGGAGGTTGTAGTAGTCGAAGTCGGCGCGCCAGGGCGCGAGCGTCTCGAGCATCACCCGCGCATGCGAGCGCGCGATCTCGGCGATCTCCTCGGTGGGGGTGATCCCCACGCCGAACACCATGAACTTCGCGTCGATGTTCGTCTGCGCGCCCTCACCGCCGGCGGCCGCCATCGCGCCGCCGCAGTGGCGAACCTCCACGCTCAGGAGCGGCGAGCCCGAACCCGCGCCCGCGGTGGCCACGAGGGCATCGATCGCGCCCGGCGTGAAGTCCGTGAGGAGCGCACCGTCGCCCTGCCCGGGCACCGGCTCCGGCGGGTCCATGTGTATCTCCTGCAGCGCATGCGCCGGGATCATCGCGAAGGTGTCCATCTCAGGACCGAGCTCGCGCAGCGGGCGGATCAGCTCGGCACCCTCGAACTCGTCGCCGAGGTAGGCCGCCTCCACCACCACGAACTGCTTGCCACGCAGGAAGTCGGGCAGCTCGGGCATCGGCGGGAACTGGAGGATCCGGCCGAGCGAGGTGACCTCGTCGGGCACCGTGTCCGTCCACTCACGCCAGGCGCGGAGCACCTCGGAGGCGCGCTCGAGCGGGAAGAAGAGCGTGCCCGCGTACACCTCGCGCACCGGGTAGAGCGAGAACTCGATCGCCGTGACCACGCCCACCTGCCCGCCGCCGCCGCGGACCGCCCACAGGAGGTCCGGTTCGTTGTAGGCGTCGGCGCGGACCAGCCGGCCGTCCGGCGTGACGATCTCCACGGCGGTCACGCTGTTTGAGGCGAGGCCGTAGCGGCGCGCGAGCCAACCCATGCCGCCGCCGAGGGTGTAGCCCACAACGCCGACGTCGGCCGCCGAGCCCGCGAGCGCGGCGAGGCCGTGCTCCGCAGCCGGCACTGTCACGTCCTGCCACTCGGCGCCGGCCTCGGCGCGAGCGGTGCGGCTCGCCGGATAGATCTCCACGCGGCGCATCCGGCTGGTCTTGAGGAGCATCGCGCCCTCGAGGCTCTCCACGGCGGTGGAGCCGTGACCGGTGCCCTGCGGGGCCACGCGGAGGCCCTCGGCGCGGGCGAAGCGCACGGCCTTCACCACATCAACGGCGGATTCGGGCATGACGATCACGGACGGCCGCTGATCCACCGCGAGGTTCCACGCGCGGCGCGCCTCGTCGTAACCCACGTCGCCGGGCACGTACACGTCGCCGGCGATGCTGGAGCGCAGCGACGCGACGTCGGTGGGGATCTGGGCCGTTGCGAGTACCGAGTTGTTCATGGGATCTCCTGGGGGTGCTGGGGAGCGAATCGATTGGGTGCAGAAAGGTTCGCCCGCCATGCCTTTCGATCCCATGGGGCCAGCTTGTTTCTGCCGGTGGGGTTAACCGCCAGGCCCTGAGCGGATATCCGGCTACCTTGGAGTGATGCCACGCTCGGTGCGCACACCGCTGATCGGAGCTCTGATCGCCGCGGCCGGCGTCGCGCTTGCGCGCGTGCTCGCGTTCAACGTGCACGCGTTGCATCACGCCGACGCGGTCACGCTGCACGACTTCATGTCGCTCGACCGTCAGTCGATCTACCGGCTGATCACCGACGTCGCCCACGTGGCCGACCCGGCGCCGTACGGCCTGATCGGCATCGTGCTCATCGGCCTCGCGCTCGCGCGCGGGCGCGTGCGCGCGGCAGTTGCGGTGGCGGTGATCCTGCTCGGCGCGGCGGTCACCACCGACTACGTGCTCAAGCCGCTGCTCGCCGCGCCGCGCTACGACGCGGTGCTCGGGCTGCGCCAGGTGCCGGACGCCTCGTTCCCGAGTGGCCACGCCACCGCCTCGATGGCGCTCGCCCTGTGCGCGATCCTGGTCGCATCGCCGCGCGTCCGGCCGTACGCGGCCGCGTTGGGCGCGGTGTTCGCCATCGCGGTGTCCTACTCGTTCCTCGCGCTCGGCTGGCACTACCCGAGCGACGTGCTCGGCGGCTACCTCGTGGCCGGCGCGTGGACGGCGCTCGCGGTGGCCGCCTTGCGCTTCGCCGATGCCCGCTGGCCCGCGCGCAGCGGCAGGCGGGCGGCCGGCAGGCTGCTCGCACACGTCCAGCCGCGCGCGGCCATCGGCTCGCTCATCGCACTACTCGTCATCGTCGCCATCGCCGTCGCGGCCGTCGAGCCCGTGCGCGCGTTCGACTTCGTGCGCCTCCACACCGTCTTCGCCCTGGGAGCGGGCGCGATCGCGCTGGCCAGCGTGTTGGTGGCGGGCGTGCTCGCGGCGATCCTGCGCGACTGACCGGCGGCGCTATCGTCCGTCACAGCGCGGCGTCAACGACACAGGGAGCACATCGATGAAGCTCGAAGGCATCCACCACGTCACCGCGATCACCGGAGACGCGCCAGGCAACGTCGACTTCTACGCGCGCGTGCTGGGGCTGCGCATGGTGAAGAAGACGGTGAACCAGGACGACCCCACCGTCTACCACCTGTTCTACGCCGACGAGAAGGGCTCGCCCGGCTCCGACATCACCTTCTTCGAATATCCCGGCGCTCCGCGCGGTCGCGCCGGCGCGGGCATGGTGCACCGCGTGGTGTTTCGCGTGGGCTCGAACGAGGCGCTCACGTTCTGGGAGGAGCGGCTCACCTCGAACGGCGTGGACGCGAGCCTGTCCGGCGACTCCCTCGTGTTCGAGGATCCAGAGGGGCTAGGCCTCGAGCTGCGCGTGGTGGACACGAGCGACGAGCCGTTGATTGCGGAGCACCCGGAGATCCCGGCTGAGATGGCGATCCAGGGCTTCGACGGCGTGCGCGCCTACAGCGCCGACCCGGAGCGCAGCCGCAAGCTGCTCGAGGAGACCTTGGGCTTCTCCCCCACCGGGGATGCGAGCTGGGAGATCCGCGGCAACAGGCGCGGCTCCTTCTACGTATACGACCACTCCACCGAGCGCGGCCTGCAGGGCGCCGGAACCGTGCATCACGTGGCATGGGCGGACGAGATGGACGAGCACGAGGCGTGGCAGCAGCGGGTGGCCGAAAGTGAAGCGCACCCCACGCCGATCATCGACCGCTTCTGGTTCCTTTCCGTGTACTTCCGCGAGCCGAGCGGCGTGCTGTTCGAGATCGCCACACTCGGCCCGGGCTTCGCCACGGACGAGGATCCCGAGCATCTCGGCGAGAAGCTCGTCCTGCCGCCCCGCTTCGAGCACCTGCGCGACCAGATCGAGCGCACCGTAACGCCCATTCGCAACCCGCGCGAGGACTGGGCGAAGACGGACGGCGGCAGCTAGCGCGCCGCTCCAAGCTCGTAGCTACCGCCTGTCAAGCTTGACCCATGGCCTCCGTCGCCGGGGTCCTTCGCTCCGGCCCAGCCCCCAGTAAGCGCCTCACGCTCGTGGCCTGCATCGTCGGGTCCGGCACGGTCTTCCTCGACGGCACCGTCGTGAACGTCGCGCTACCGGCGATCCGGTCCGGGCTGAACGCCGGGCTCGCCGCGCAGCAGTGGGTGGTTGCCGGGTACCTGCTCCCGCTGTCGGCGCTAATCCTCGTGGGCGGCTCGTTCGGCGACCTCTTCGGCCGCCGCCGCGTGTTCGCGCTCGGAGTGGGCGCGTTCGGTGCGTGCTCGCTGCTGTGCGCGGTGGCGCCGACCGCCGGCTTCCTGGTGTTCGCGCGGGCGCTTCAGGGCGTGGCCGGCGCGATGCTCGTGCCCAACACGCTCGCGCTGATCATGGACACCTTCGAGGAGGACGAGCGCGGAGCGGCCATCGGTTCGTGGACGGCGTGGACCGCCATCGCCACCGTGATCGGGCCGCTCGGCGGCGGCATCCTGATCGGGGTGGCGTCGTGGCGCTGGGTGTTCGCGATCAACGTCATCCCCGTCCTCGTCACGCTGTGGCTCTTGCGCTATGCGCCCGCCGGCGAGCGGATGAAGGGCGTACGCGTGGACGGCGTGGGCGCGCTGCTCGCCGCGCTCGGGCTCGCCGGGCCGGTGTTCGCGCTGATCGAGCAGCCGAGCCACGGCTGGTCGTCCCCGATCGTGTTCGTCCCGCTGGTGGCAGGTCTCGCGCTCCTTGCGCTCTTCGTGTGGTGGGAAGCCCACACGCGCGACCCGATGCTCCCGCTCGCGCTCTTTCGCAGGCGCAACTTCGCGGTGGGCAACGTCACCACGCTCGCCCTCTACGCGGGGCTGAGCGCCGCCACCTTCCTGCTCGCGCTGTTCCTCCAGGAGGCGGCCGGCTACAGCGCGCTCGAGGCCGGGCTCTCGCTCCTGCCGCTCACCGTGATCACCTTCTTCCTGTCGCGTCGCTTCGGAGCGCTCGCGGACCGCATCGGCCCGCGGCCCTTCATGGGATTCGGGCCGGTGGTGGCCGGCGCCGGGCTCCTGCTCATGATCCGGATCGACGCAAGCGGGGACTACGTCCGCGACGTGCTGCCGGGCGTGATCGTCTTCGGGTTCGGCCTGGCCGCGACGGTGGCGCCGCTCACGGCGACGGTGCTCGCGGGCGCTCCTCCCCACCACTCCGGCATCGCCTCCGGAGTGAACAACGCGGTGGCGCGCGTGGCCGGACTGCTCGCCGTGGCCGTTGTGGGCGCGGTATGCGCTGCTCAGTTCGCGAGCACGCTCGACGCTCGTCTCCCGGGCAACCTCCATCCGCAGACACGGCAGGCCGTGGCGCTGATGAAGAAGCGCACGCTCGTCACGAACGCGAGCGCCGCGGCGCCCGCGGACCGGGCGCGCATGCACGCCGCGCTCGAGGACGCCGCGGTGAAGGCGTTCCACCTCGGCATCGGAATCGCGGGCGTACTGGCAATCCTCGGCGGCGTGGTCTCGCTCGTGGGCCTCGAACGCCGCAAGGAGGAGCCGCTGCGGGCCGAGCGCTGCCCGGGCGGCGCGATCTGCGGCGCGGGCGAGGACGTCCGGCTCGATCAGCTTCAGCCGCAACTCAACCCGCCGCCGGCCGCCGCGGCGGGTGCCGGGTAGCGCACTATCTTCCGCTGCCATGGCTCACGCGATCGAGGCTCGCGACCTCGTGAAGACATATCCCGGCGGCGTGAAGGCGCTCGACAAGCTCAGCTTCCACGTGGCCGAGGGCACCGTGTTCGGCCTGCTCGGCCCGAACGGCGCCGGCAAGTCCACCGCCGTGAAGATCCTCACCACGCTTTCGCGGGCCGACTCCGGCGGCGCATCCGTGGCGGGCTATGACGTCGTGTCGCAGGCCCACCAGGTGCGGCACGCGATCGGGACGGTGCAGCAGCGCTCCACCGTCGACCCGGAGGCCACCGGGCGCGAGAACCTGCGCCTCCAGGGCCAGGTCTACGGGCTGAGAGGCCGGAGCCTCGAGGCGCGCGCGTCCGAGCTGCTCGAGCGCTTCGGGCTGGCCGACGCCGCTGATCGGTTGGTTCGCGCCTACTCGGGCGGCATGGAGCGCCGCCTCGTGGTGGCGATGGCACTCGTGCACCGCCCCACGGTGCTCTTCCTCGACGAGCCCACCACCGGGCTCGATCCCGAGGTGCGCGCCGACATGTGGACGGAGATCGCCACGCTCTCGCGCGAGCAGGGCCTGACCATCCTGCTCACCACGCACTATCTCGAGGAAGCCGACAACCTCGCGTCCCAGCTCGCGATCGTGGACCGCGGGCACGTGGTGGCCGAGGGCACGCCGGAGGGCCTGAAGGCCGACCTTCGCGGTGACGCGATTCGCGTGGAGCTCGGGCAGCCCGACGGAGATGGGAAGGTGCGCGCCGCTCTCGGCACGGTGAACGGCATCCGCGAGGTGGCGGTTGACGGGCGCGAGGTGCACGCCCGCGCCGACGACGGCGCCCGCGCCGTGCCGGTGGTGCTGCAGGCGCTCGAGGCGCGCGGGCTCGAGGTGGCGTCCGTGAGCGTCGCGCGGCCCTCGCTCGACGACGTCTACCTGCGCCACACCGGACGCTCCTTCGACAAGGCGGACGCGGAGGCCGAGGAGGTCAAGCGATGATGGTCACGGTGGGCAACGCCTGGCACATGACGATGCGCCACCTGCGGGCTCTCTGGCGCCAGCCCGCGTGGATCGCGGTCACGCTCGTGCAGCCGGTGATCTGGCTGCTGCTCTACGGCGCGCTGTTCAAGCGGGTTGTGCAGATCCCGGGCTTCCAGGGCGGCTCCTACATCGAGTTCCTCACGCCGGGCGTGCTCGTGATGACCGCGTTCTTCGGCGCCGGCTGGGGCGGCATGCCGGTGATCGACGACCTCAATCGCGGCATCATCGACCGCTTCCTCATCTCGCCCGTGCACCGGGTGGCGCTCGTTGCCGGCCGCATCGTTCAGGGCTCGATTGCGGTGCTTGTGCAGTCCGCGATCATCGTGGTGCTCGCCCTCATCGTTGGCGCGCACTACCGCAACGGCGTGGGCGGCGTGCTGCTGATGATCTTTCTGTCGATGCTGCTCGCGGCGGCCACCACGGCCTGGTCGTACGGGGTGGCTCTGTACGTGCGCAAGGAGGAGACGCTCATCGCGCTCATGCAGTTCCTGCTGTTGCCGCTCACGTTCCTATCGGGCGCGTTCATGCAGCTCAGCCTCGTGCCGGGCTGGATCCGCGGGATCGCGAACTACAACCCGCTCAACTGGGCGGTCGAGGCCGGCCGCTCGGCGGCGATGAAGCACACCGACTGGGGCTTCGTGGCCTCTCGAACGGGCTTCCTACTGGCGCTGCTTGCCGCCGCGCTGCTGTTCGCAACGCGGGCGTTCAGGTCGTATCAGCGCTCGATCTGAGCGGCGTGAGCGGCAAGGTCTATGACGCGCCGCTCGTGCGTTCCCACGCCCAGCGTCCGATCGCCTTCCCTCACCTCCACGTCGAAGCGGAGCTTCCTGTTCTCGATCACCTCGGTGAGCTTCGCGTGCACCGTGCAGGTGGCCCCCTCCGGCGCCCCTCCCACGTGCTTCACACAGACCTCGAAGCCCACGGTGCCCTTGTCCTCCGGCAGCTGCTCGCGGGCGAGGATCGAGCAGTTGCGCTCCATCATCGAGATCATCCCGGGGGTTGAGAGCACGGGCGCCCGAAGAGTCCCGCCGACGTCCGTGATCAGGCGTCCCTCCACCGTGAACTCGTCGTCGCGCGTCAAACCCGGCTCGAGCGGCATCCCGGGCATCCTATGGAAATGCCATATGTTTTCCCCGGTCGAAGCATGCCGAGGCCCGGGCACAGCGCTGACGTGATCGTGGTGGGAGCCGGCTCCGCCGGTGCCGCCGCCGCGCGAAGGTTGTTCGACGCCGGAGCGCGGGTGCTGCTGCTCGAGGCGGGTGGGCCTGCGGACAACCCTGCGATTCACGACGTTGGCCGCGCCCACGAGCTCTGGCACTCGCCCGAGGACTGGGCCTTCTTCACCGCCGCGCAGGAGCACGCCGCAGGCCGGCGTCTGCACTGGCCGCGCGGCAAGGTGGTGGGTGGCTCGAGCTGTCTCAATGCGGCCATCTACGTGCGCGGCGCCGCCGCCGACTTCGACCACTGGGCCTACCTCGGCAACCCCGGCTGGCGCTGGGACGACGTACGGCCCGTGTACGAGCGAATGGAGCATCCGGGCCCGCTCAGGGTGCTGTCGAGCTACGAGCTCGCGCCCATCCACCAGTCGATCATCGCGGCCGCCGGGCAGGCGGGGATCCCCTTCAACGAGAACTACAACGCGGGCGAGCTCGACGGGATCTCCCAGATGCACCTCACGATCAGCGACGGGAGGCGCCAGAGCACCGGCGTCGCCTACCTCGAGCCGATCATCGGGCGCGACGGCTTCACGCTCGTCACCGGAGCTCAGGCCCAGCGTTTGGTGCTCGACGGGGATCACTGCCGCGGCGTGGAGTGGTTCGGGGGCGGCGGACTTCAGCGGGCCGAGGCGGAGCTCGAGGTGATCGTGTCGGCTGGGACCATCCAGTCGCCCCAGCTTCTGATGCTGTCCAGCATCGGGCCGGCGGAGCATCTGAGCGCGGTGGGGATCCAGACGAGGGTGAACCTCCCGGGCGTCGGCGAGAACCTGCACGACCACCTGCTCTCGCCCGTGATCTTCAGCGCGGAGCGCCCGATCGACGCTCCGGCGCCCGGCGCCACGCCCGCTCAGACCCACCTGTGGTGGCGCAGCCGGCCGGGCCTTCCCGTGCCGGACATGCAACCCATCCACTTCGCCTTCCCCATGTACGAGGAGTGGATGGAGGGCCCCGACAACGGCTTCACCTTCCAGGCCGGGATGATCCGCCCGGTGAGCCGCGGCAGCATCCGCCTGAGCGGCCCCACCCTCGGCGATCCGCTCGTGATCGATCCCCGCATCCTCAGCTGTGAGGCGGACCTTCGCACGCTCGAGCGGGCTGTGGAGCTCTCCCGCGAGATCGGGAGGGCGCCGGCGCTGCGCGAGGAGTGGCGCACCCGCGAGCTCTACCCGGGTCCGGGCGTGAGCTCGGCCTCCGAGCTCCGCGACTACGTGCGGCGCACCGCGATCACCTATCACCACCAGGTGGGCACCTGCAAGATGGGGGCCGACGAGCACGCCGTGGTGGACGAGCGCCTGCGCGTGCACGGCGTCGACGGCCTCCGCGTGGCAGACGCGTCGATCATGCCGTCCGTCACCTCGGGGAACACCAACGCGCCGTCGATCATGATCGGCGAGCGAGTGGCCGCCTTCGTGGCGGAGGACTCACTCGAAGGGCGGGCCGCCCCGGCGGCCGCGGTCTAGCCTCCCGCGTCGTGGACGAGATCATCAAGCCGCTGCGCGAGGAGGAGGTCGACGCCGACCCGGTGCGCCAGTTCGCCGCCTGGTTCCGCGAGGCGGGCGATGCCGGCGTGGACGCTCCGGAGGCCATGGCAGTGGCCACAGCCACGCCCGACGCCGAGCCGTCCGTGCGCATGGTGCTGATGAAGCACTACGACGAGCGCGGCTTCGTCTTCTACACGAACTACGAGAGCCGCAAGGGCGAGGAGCTGCTCGCGAACCCACGCGCCGCGCTGCTGTTCCACTGGGGCATGCTCGGCCGCCAGGTGCGTATCGAGGGCTCGGCGGAGCGGCTCGGCGCGGAGGAATCGGCCGCCTACATCCGCAGCCGCCCGCGCGGCAGCCAGTTGAGCGCGCTCGCGTCCCCTCAGAGCCAGCCCGTCGAGAGCCGCGCCGAGCTCGAGCGCCTCGTGGCCGAGCTTGAGGCACTCAACGAGGATGGCGAGCTGCCGCTGCCCGAGCACTGGGGCGGCATTCGAGTCCGCCCGGAGCGCTATGAGTTCTGGCAGCACCGGAACGACCGGCTTCACGACAGACTCGTCTACACCCCGAGCGGGAGTGGGTGGGCGATCGGCCGCCTGGCTCCGTAGCATTCGCCGCCATGACCCACGGCGTGGTTCTCATCAGCGCGGAACGCGATGCGCTCAAGGTGCTCGGCAGCCGGCTCGCGGAGGTGGAAGGGGTGAGCGAGGCGTGGTCGGTCACGGGCGAGTGGGACTTCGTCGCCGTGATCCGCGTGGACCAGCAGGAGCAGCTCGCTGACGTGATCACGAGCAGGCTCGCGCGCCTGCCGGGGATCGTGAAGACGTACACGATGGTCGCCTTCGAGGTCTTCTCTCAGCACGACCTCGAAGCGATGTTCTCCATCGGCGCCTGAGAGCGCGGCCCTTAACCGGTGGGCAGCAGGTCGTTGCCGAACGGGCTGAACCTGCGCAGGCTCTCCTGCCATGCGGGCGAGATCCCCGCCGCCTCGGCCGCCTTGGCCGCGCTCGCGAAGTGGCCGGACACCCTGTGGCCGCCGAGCGTCCCGCGCACGCCCCCGTGCTCGCTGATCCGCAGCGTGCCGCGCGCGGCCGCGTGGCCGCCGACCTTGATGGTGGCGGTGCCGCGCAGAGGCACCTTGCCGCTGAGCGTCACGCCGGGAATCCATGAGTAGCCATGCATCCTCAGCGCCGTGGCCGTGGCCTTGAAGTAGCCGGCGCGCAAACCGCCGACGGGCGGGATCGAGAAGCCGTTGCCGGAGAAGAGGAGCCCGTCCACCGCGTGTTCGAAGAGGTCCGCCAGCGTAAGCCGCACGGCCAGCAGCGTGCGGCCTGTGCGCGGTGACAGCCCGCGGACGCGCGGGAGGCTCGACAGCGAGCGCGGCGGCACCGGGCTCGGCGGCAGCAGCTCGCCCTTGTCGGAGCACGGCCGCTGAGGCTGCCCGCGGAAGAAGTTGCGAAGCGCGCGGGTGGAGCAGCCGAAGAGGTCGCTGCCGAGCACTGAGTGGCCGGTGTCCGGCACCCGCACCAGCGTCCCGTTGGGCAGCTCGGACGCGAGCTTGGCGGCGTCCTCTTGCGGGGTGCGCAGGTCGTCGTTGCCGCTCAGGAGCAGCGTGGGCACGTTTGGCAGCGGGTTCTCCTCCACGGGCGGGTTCGGTCCCGCCTCCGGCCAGGTGGCGCAGAACGGCGCGAGGCTGAACTTGAAGACTGTGGCCGCATCGAAAGGCGCGTAGGTGGAGGGCGCAATCCGGTCGAAGCTGCCGCGCGCCTGCACGACTCGCTGCGCCGGCGACGCCGCCGGGTCCCAGGGCAGCGACGTGTCCTCGCAGGTGGTGGCCGTGAACAGCGCCTCGCTGTCGCCACCCGTGAGGTCCTCAGATCCCTTCACCGACGCCATCATGCGAAGCATCGGCGCGGCGTCGCCGTGAATGGCCGCCTGCACTGCCGCCGGGAAGTCGGCCCGCAGCACGGGGTCGAAGTCGCCCTCGAACAGCACGTTGAGGATCGGGGTGCGGCGGAGCGTCGCGAGCCGGCGCTGGCCGCGCCCGTTCACCACGAAGCCGCGCGGCTGGTGCGTGGACAGCGACCTCACGAGCTTCCCCAGGTCGCCCGACGGGTCGTCCGTGATCCCACGGCAGGCGTTCTTCGCGCACAGCTGAGAAAGGATGCGCGGCACCGCCGCGAAGCTGCTCAGCTCATAGGGATCGAGCTCGCCCGGCATCACCACCGAGTCGAGCACGAGCCGGTCCACGTGCTGCGGGTAGCGGATCGCGTAGTCCATCGCGACCTTGGTGCCGTAGGACACGCCGTAGAGGTCGATCTTGTCCACCCCGATCGCTCGCCGCACCGCCTCGAGGTCGGACACGGACTCGGACGTGGAGAAGAAGCCGCGAATCGATCCGAGTCGGCCCGCGCAGCGTCCCACCCCGAGATCGGGCAGCTTGTGCGAGCCGAGCCCCCTGCAGAACAGCTCGTTCGACCTGCCCGTGCCGCGCTGGTCGAATACCACGAGATCGCGTCCGTGCAGCGCGGAATCGAGGGTGACGCGGAAGTCGGAGAGAAACGGCGTGGCTGCCTGGCCCGGGCCGCCCGCGAGCGCGATGAGCGCCCCCTTGGCAGATCCCTGTGTGTGCATGCGCTCCACGTGCAGGGAGAGCGCGCCCCGCACCACGCCGCTCTGGTCGAACGGCACCACCACGCGGCCGCACTGCACGTCGGGCCTGCCGGGGCAGGGCCGGAAGGCGGCCGCCGCGGCGGGAGAGGGCAGCGCAAACAGGAGAAGCGCCGCGAAAAGGCCGCCGACACCGGCGAACGCGGATCTAAGGCTTGGCCGCAAGGCAACCCGGGCGCGCGCGAACGCCCCGCACTCAGTCATGGCTTCGATCAAATCCTCACGGCACAGGAGAGTCCGCAGACCACGGTAGCCGAGATTGGTCGGCGCGTCCGCGATATCCGTCTTGATCGGCCGCAGGGCGGCAGGACTTGATCAGACCGTGGCCGCAGCCGCCGCGGGCCGCGAGGCGAAGCCCTGCGAGCCCACGCGGAAGGCGTTGTTCATACGCGCCCTGTGGTTCTCGAAGGTGATCGCGGCGGTGAGCTCCACGAGCTGCGCCTCGGTGAAGCGCTCGGCAAGACGGGCGTACAGCTCGTCAGGCACCTCCACGGGCGTGCGCGTGAGCGCCTCCGTGTACTCGAGCACCAGCCGGTCGAGCTCGGAGAACGCCCCGCTCTCGCGCCAGCGCGGCAGCTCGGCCACCTGCTCCGGAGGGGCGCCCGCGTGCTCGAGCAGGGCTGAGCCGAAGTCGATGCAGAACTCGCATCCCACGAGCGACGCGGCGCGCGTGGCCGCCAGGTCCTTCAGCCGCGGGTCCACCTCGCCCGCGTGCTCGAGCGCGAGCTCCATCGCCACCGTGCCTCGCAGCACGCCCGGGTGGTGGCTCAGGGGCACGAAGGAACCGAGCACCGTGCCGTAATGCCGCCGCAGATACCGGTAGGTGAAGCGAAGCACCGGGCCGCCATCGGCCGCGGGGGCCGGCGCGAGGCGCATGCCGTCGGCGTCGATGGCGCTGCGCGGACTCACCTCCGCGTGCGGCCGCGACGTCCAGAGCAGCGCCGCCGGTATGACCACGGCGGCCGTGAGGAGCACGAGGTTCACGATGTTGTCCGCGGTGGGAAGGTCGTCAGCCGAGGCCACGTGATAGGCGAGGTGCGGAACGCTGAACACGAGCGACGCCACGAGCGCCGGCCTGAGCAGCCCGGCGCGCGGCGTGAGCGCGGCCCACACCAGCAGGACACCCACCGCCAGCAAGCCCGAGCCGGCGTCCCGCGCGAGGTGCTCGTCGTACGGCCCGAGCGCCGAGACCCAGTGGTGGCCGAGGCCGGGGAACGTGCGGTACCAGCCGTGCGGCGAGATGAGCGCCCACAGGCCGACGGCCATGTTCGCCACACCCACCACGATCAGGTTCGCGCGTAGGAAGTCGGTCAGCCTGTCGCTCATCGTTTCCGTCCTTTCGAGTCTGGAGCCTTCATGAAATGAAGAGGCCGGGAACCTCTGGAAGGTTCCAAGCCTCCTATGTCATGAACCCGATGACCGACCAGGAGCTCGCGGCGACCGTAGGAGCGGCGCAGCGGGGCGACGCCATGGCCATGGCCGCCCTGGTGGATGAACTGATGCCATTTGTGGGCAGGATCTGCGGAGCGATCGCTCTCCAGCACGGCGAGGATGCCGCCCAGGAGGCCCTCATCGCCGTGCTGCGCAATCTGCGGCGGCTCGAGGAGCCGCGCGCGCTGCATGGGTGGGTGCGGACCATCGCCACCCGCGAGGCGGTGCGCGTGGCGCGCCGCTCACGCGCGGAGACGCCGCTCGATCGCCCGCCGGAGGATGCCACCGCGGCCACTCCCGAGCTGGGGCTCGAGATCCGCGACCAGCTCGAGCGCCTTGATCCCGAGCAGCGCGCGGTGCTCGTGCTGCGCGACCTCGAGGGGCTCGGCGAGCAGGAGGTGGCGGCGCTGCTTCACGTGCCGGAGGGCACCGTGAAGTCGCGCCTTCACCGCGCGCGGGCGCGCTTCAGGAAGGGATGGTCCGGATGAGCTGGCCGAGCGTCGAGCTGGATCCCATCCGCCGCCTGCATGTGCTCGCGTCCGCGATTCCGGGCGCGGCTGTGGCCGAGGCATTGCTCGACGCGCCCTTCGAGGACGTCTGGGCCGCCGCCACCGACTTCGAGAACGCCGTCCCCCGGATCGAGCTGTTCATCGGGCGCGCACGGGTGGTGTCGCGCGAGGGCGAGCGGGTGAGCGTGCAGATCACGCCGCCGATGATCAGGCGCCCGCAGCCGCTCGAGGTGGTGCTGCGGCCCGGCTGGTGCTGGATGGTCTCCCCCATGGCGATTGCCGGCATGGCCGCGGTTCCGGAGGGCGAAGGCACCCGCTTCGCGCACCTCGAGGCGCTTGCGATCCCCGGCGGCAGGATGGCCGGCCCGCTGCTCAGCGCGAAGATGGCGCTCGCGGGCGAGCTCAAGCGGATCGAGCGGATCGCGCGCGAGCGGCGGGCAGGACGCTAGCCGCGCCCCGGCACGAGCGGGTGGAGCACCCGCGCCGCGCTCGACACCGTCACGTGGATGGCCTCGGGCTCGCGAACCCAGGCGATCAGGTTCATCGCCTGCAGCCGGTCGAGCATGAACTGGAAGGCGAGCGCCTCGCGATGGCTCGAGTAGGCGCGCCGGATGTCGAACGTGAATCCGGTGGTGTGGAGCGAGTAGCCGTGTGTGGCCTCGATATTCGCCGCCGCCACGAGATGCTGGTAGCGCTCGTCCCGCACCGCGCTCGTCACGAGCAGCGGCGTGGACGGCGCGCCGATGGCGCGCGTGCCCAGGGCCATGTAGATGAGCAGTCCGAGCGCCTCCGGGCGGAGGTGCATGTAGAGCGCGCGCCTGCGGTGAAGCCGGCCGGCGAACTGGCCGAGCAGCGGATCCACGCGGAAGGCGTAGCGCTTGGGGTCGTTCGGGAGGGGCACAAGCCGTCCGGTGGCGGCGTCACGCGCTATCTCCGCGGGATTCGCATACTGCGTCGTGCTGCCCTCCGGGTGCAGCACCTCCTCGGCGGACGCGCGCGCGTTCTGGAGAGCGGAGATCCGCTCGAGCCGGGGCAGGTTCGTGCGGTACATCCGCATGATCTGCTCCGCCGCGAGCACCTTCCAGTAGTAGTTCGACGAATCGTCGCCGAAGCGCGACAGCAGGTTGTACGCCGCACGGTGCCGGAGCGGCGACGAGTCGAAGTACACCTGCACGTAGCTCAGATCTCTCGGCTTCGACCCAGGCGAGTAATCCCGCAGCACGGTCTGCAGGTTCCCGATGCCCATGTGGTACGACGTCACCGCGAGGTCGTCGCGGCCGAGCGCCCGTTTCGCGATCTGCAGGTAGCGGATGGTCGCGGCGATGGCCTTCGCGGGGTCGAAGCGCGCGTCCACCCTCCGCCGGGCCGCCTCCAGCCTGCGCACCCGCTTCGCCGTCTTCGCACGCGCGATCTTCTTTGTGAGGCGGCGGCTCGCAGCCAGGTTCACGTGCATACCGAGGAGGTTGCTCCCGGTCTCCGCCAGGATCTGCGTGAGGCCCGAGGCGTTGGCCGGATCGCTGCCCGCGATCACGTCCGGGCGCCCCGCGCTTTCGAGGAAGACGATGCCCTCGAGCACGTTCGGATCGATCCCGGCGGGCGCTGCCAGCCGCTCGATCACGCCTCGATAGCGGGCCGTGCGCCGTGCGGTGGCGATCACGCCACCCGGGCTCTTCGCATAGACCACGTGGCTCTCTCCCGCCGCCGCGTTCCGCTCGAACTCCGCTGCGCGCGCCGGCGTGTACGCGAGCGGGTCATACGTGCCGGAGCGGTTGCCCGCGCCGGGCACGAGCTTGCCCTTGCCGCCGCTGAGGGCCACGGCGAGCCCGATCGCCAGGCCCACGAGCGCCAGCACGCCGAGCAGCGCTTTCACGCGTCCGCCCCTGATCGCGATCTGGCTCCCCGCCATGTCCCACACGCTTGCACATCCGGATTAACGGGCGGCCCGTTAGCCTTCGCGCCGATGCAGGAGATCGCGCCGGGCATCTTCCACTGGACCGCATTCCGCGAGACCATCCGCCAGCAGGTTCACTCGTATTACGTGCCGTCCGCGGCCGCCGTGATCGACCCGATGGAGCCGGACGAGGGCCTCGACTGGTTCGCCGAGCACACGCCCCCGGAGCGGGCGCTGCTCACCAACCGCCACCACTACCGCCACTGCGCGCGCTTCGCCGATCGCTTCGGCACAGAGGTGCTCTGCCACAGGTCGGGGCTTCACGAGTTCGAGGATGGCCGGGACGTGCGGGGATTCGAGTTCGGCGAGGAGGTGGCGCCCGGCATCACCGCGCATGAGGTGGACGCCATCTGCCCCGAGGAGGCTGCGCTTCACATTGCGGCGGGCGGCGGGGCGCTCGCCGTGGCGGACGGCGTGGTGCGGTGGCACGCGCCCGACGCCGATCTCAGCTTCGTCCCTGACTTCCTCCTCGGTGACGATCCGGAGGGCGTGAGGCAAGGGCTCCGCGCCGCGTACAGCCGCCTGTGCGACGAGCTCGAGTTCGACTGCCTGCTGATGGCGCACGGCAATCCCGTCGTGGGCGGCGCTCGCGAGACCCTGCGCGCGTTCGTGAGCTAGAGCGGAAGCCGCACGGCCCGCACGTCAACGCGCTCGCCGCGAAACGGCACGCCCTCCGCCTCCAGCAGCCGGCGCTGGCGCTCGCCCTTCGCGAGTGAGCCGTCCGCGCGCACGATGCGGTGCCACGGCAGGTCCGGCTCATCGCACGCGGCGAGCACGGTGCCGGCGAAGCGGGGCGCGCCCGGCTCGAGGTCGCCGTAGGTGCGCACGAAGCCGGGCGGCACGTCCCTCACCCGCTCGAGAACGCGGCGCGCGCGGCGCGACTGCAGGTCCACGCCGCGGAACGATAGGGAGCTGCGCCTAGCCGCCGCCGAGCAGGCCGCCGACGCCGCTCGTCACCTGGTCGACGGTGTTGCCGACCGTCTGCCCGGTGTTCGTCACGGTGTTGCCCACGGCCTGGCCCGTGCCGCTCACGGTGTCGCCGACCGGTCCGCCCACGGTGTTGCCCACGGTCTGCGTCGTGTTGTCGATCGTGTTGCCGAGGGTCTGCGTGGTGTTGTCGATGGTGTTGCCCACGGTCTGGCCCGTATCGGACACGGTCTGCCCGAGGCCGCCGGTCCCGGAGCCACCGCCGCCGCTGGTGGAACCACCGCCCGAGCCCGAGCCGGAGCCGCTCGAGCCGCCGTGGCCCGTCCCGGTCGAGCCGCCGCCTCCACCCGTGGAGTTCGGCGTGCCGGACTTGGGCGATGCGCCAGGAAGCTTGCCGCCGCCGCGCCGGCCGAAACCGTGAGTACCGGCGCGACGGCGACCCCCATGCGATCCACCTCGGTGCGTGCGGACTGACCGGTGAACGAAGCTGGCCGCTCCGCCTGCCGCTGAGCCCCCAGCGAACTTCACCTCGCCCGTCTCCCTCGCCTGCCGCCCGCCGATCGGAACGCTTCCGACCTTGCCGGTGACGACCCGCGACGAGCTGCCGGCGTGAAAGGCGACGAAGGCGAGGGCGGCGAGCGCTGCGACCACCACGCCACAGGTGACCACCAGCGAACCGCCCAGCCCCTCGATCCATCCCCTCATCGCACGCATCGGCCCAGCATTGTCGAGACCACGAAAGCCCTTGTCCAGAGCTTCGTGGACGCATGGCCTACCCCTTTTGCGCCTCGGTCGTCTAAGCCACGGCCGCGGACTTGCGCGGCCTCACGCTCGCCACCGTGACGCCCGCGAGCACCACCCCCACGCCGGCGACCTGAGCGGCGGAGGGCGACTCACCGAAGATCGCTATCCCGAGCAGCACGGACCCCACGGGCTGGATCGTCAGGAGCACGGACGTGAGCGCAGCCGGCAGCCGCGGGAGCGATATCGAGATCAGCAGCCAGCCCATCACCTGCGAGCTCAGGGCGAGAAGCACCAGCCAGCCGTGTTCTGGCCAGGTGGGGACGAAGCTCACGTCGCCGATCACAATGCCGGCGAGCGCGGCGAATACGGCTGAGGCAAGGGTGGCCTCGAACAGCGGCCCGGCCGGGCGGCGCAGGTCGTTGTTGGCGTGCCGGAGGATGAGGATGAAGAAGGCGTAGGCGAGGCCGGTGAGGATGCCGAACACGGCGCCTCTGGCGGGATCACGCCCATATGCGCCGTGCCCGATCGCGCCCGAGATCAACACCACCCCCGCGAGCACCACCGGAATCGCCGCGAGCAGGCGCGCCTCCACCCTCTCGCCCAGAAACAGCCACGCGAGGGCCCCCACGAGCACCACCTGCAGGTTGCCGAGGACCGTGGCGAGACCGGCGCCCACGTCCTCGATTGCGTTGTGCCACAGGATGAGGTCCGCGGCGAAGAACGCCCCCGCCACCAGCGAGAGCGTGAGGTCGCGCCTGCTACGCGGCCCGTACCGCCGCCATTCGAGCGCCGCGAGCACCGCCAGCGCCGGCACCGCGTAAGCGCAGCGGAACACAGCGGCCGTCGACGGGGACGCGTGCGACAGGCGCACGAGGATCGCCGAGAAGGCGATCGTCACCGCGCCGGCCACGGCGGCCAGCGCCGGGCGGCCGTTCAGCTGCTCGAGCGAGTCCACGCATCCAAATTACTCGCAAGAAAAAGTGAGCCGCCGCGCGGGGCGATGCGCGGCGGCTCTGGAGCTGCTTCTGCCCGGGCTCGACGGCGAGACGGCGTCATGCCGGCGCGGCCGAGCTAGAAGCGTGCTCGGTTTCGAAAGCTTGTGGATTCGGCTCCTCCGCGTGTGTCGATGCCGGAAGCCGTGGACAGCCGCCCTGCCTAGTTGGGGTCGACCAACCGTCTGAGTTGGGGATACCCGCGACCGGCGGAGCAAAACACGCGAGCGCGCCAGTTCCTCCGTCTGCCAGACTCTCGGGCCGTGGCCAAGCAGAGGCAGATCAAAATGCAGCAGCGGGTGGGCAGTCTGGCTGCGATCCAGCAGCTCGAGAGCCGCACCGACGAGCAGCTCCTGAGCGAGTCCAAGCATCGCGCCGCGGCGCGGGCGATCCTCGGGGCGCGGGCAGCGGAGCGCTATGACGCGAAGGCCGCGCGCCAGTACTTCAATGAGGCGCTGGCAGGCTGCCATCCGCAGGAGCGGCCGGCCCTGCGGCAGATGATGAAAGCCTCGCTCGCGCTCGCCGAACGTCGTCCCGACGAGCTGCGCGAGGCGGTGACCAAGCTTGGCCAGGAGCCGCCCAGCGCGCGCCAGCTCCTCATGCTGCGCCTCATGAGCCTGGTGGCGCCCCCGCCGGGCTCCTCGGTTCTGCTGAAGGTGCGCGGCTACCTGATCCTGCTCGCGATCATCATCGTCGCGCTCGCGATCGGCTGGGGCCTCGCGAAGCTGATCGCGCTGCCGTTCGGGGGAGTGAGCAGCACCGTCGCGATCTTCTGGGGAATTCTGATCGTCGCCATCGTGCTCGGCGCACTCGCCTTCTTCGGACGACGACGGCAAAAGCGGGCGCAGGCCGAGCGCACGGGGCGCTTAAGCGGCGGAGGCTGACGTGCCGCGGGCCCGTACGAAGCCGGAGCTGTTCCGTGCGTTCGGAGTGGAGGCCCGGATTGCCAGCATCGCCGGATGGAGGCCGACGGGCGCCGCCGCCGTCGGATCGATGGCCGTGGGTGCCGCGGCGATCGGTGCGCTCGCGGTCGGGCGGCTCGCGATCCGTCGCGCCGTGATCAACCACCTGCGGATCGAGGAGCTGGAAGTCGGACGGCTGCGCGTGGAGTCGCTCGAGGTGCTGGACGAGCGGCGCCCGCGGTCCGCCGGCTAGTTCAGCGCTGCGGCCAGGCGGCGGCGGTGCTGGCTCGCAAGCTCGCTCTGCGGGCCGAGCTCAGTGAAGATCGCGACCATCACCTGGCGGAGCAGGTCGCGCTCCTCCTTCTCGGCGGCACCCTGAAGCGCCTCCTGAAGCTTCTCGAGGGCCGTCTCGTAGTCGCCCTCGTCCCACGCGTCGAACGCACCCTCGGGCGCGTTTCCCATCTGCGCAAGCTGGATCCGCGCGGTCAGGCCGATCGCCGAGAAGTCGGCGTGAAGCGGCTCCACCAGCGCGAGTGCCTCGTCAAGCTCGCCGCGCTGCATCAGGATGCGGGCGAGCGCCACCCGCGCGCCCGCGTGGTTGGGCTTGAGCTCGAGCGCGCGCCGCAGGGACTCCTCGTCACTGCTGGCAGCGAGCTCGTCAGCCTCGGACGGCACGAGCCCGTCGAAGAAGCGCTCAACCTCGGGCGGCGGGATCGCGCCCGTGAACTCCGCCACCACGCGGCCGTCCCGGAACGCCTTCACGGCGGGGATGCCGCGGATGCCGAAGCTCTGCGAGAGAGCCTGGTTGCTGTCCACATCGAGCTTGGCTAGCTCGACCTTCCCGGCGCGCGCGTTCGCCGCCTTCTCGAGCGCGGGCCCGAGCTGACGGCACGGCCCGCACCACTCGGCCCAGAAGTCCACGACCACGGGCAGCTCGCGCGAGCGCTCTACAACCCGCTGCATGAAGTCCTGCTCGGTGACGTCGAACACGGCGCTCATCCGCTGCTCACCGTCACCTTCTTCATCACCACCGTCTGCGTTGGCGTGCCGTTCGGATCGGTGGGGTTGCCGAGCTTCCCGATGCGCTGCACCACGTCGATCCCGCTCGTCACGTGGCCGAGCAGCGCGTACTCCGGGGGCAGCTGCGCGTCCTGTCCGGTCACGACGAAGAACTGGCTCCCCGCGGCGCCCGCCGGCTCGGTCTGTGTCTTCGCCATCGCCACTGTGCCGAGCTTGTAGTCGGCGCTCTTGGGCGGCGGGTCCACGGTGCTGAAGCCCGGGCCGCCCTCGCCGGTGCCGGCGGGGTCGCCCCCCTGGATCACGAAGCCGGGCACGATCCGGTGGAAGATGAGCCCGTTGAAGAAGCCACGCTTGACCAGTCCCGCGAACGCCGCGGTCGTGTCAGGTGAGTCCTTCACGTCCAGCTTGAAGGCGAAGGTGCCGCAGTTGGTCTGCACGGTGACCGTGTAGGTCTTCTTCGGGTCGAGCTTGCCCTTGGGCTTCGACTCGCCGCCGGCTTTGCGGGCCGGAGGCGCCTTCTCGGTTGTACAGCCGTTGCTGGCTGTGGCCTGGGTGCTGGCGGGTGCGCTGGCGGTGGATGGTGCTGACGCGGCGGCGCTCGAGCTGGTTCCCGACTTCGAGCTGCCGCAGCCTGCTGCCGCGAGCGGCACCAGCACGAGCGTGAGCATCAGAGCTAGGTGTCGCACGGCGCGTAAGGCTAGCGACCCATTCTGAGACGATTGCCCGCCTCATGGCGCTCACTCCCCTGCTGCGCGAATACGACCAGGTGATCCTCGACCTCGACGGGTGCGTGTGGATCGGGCCGGAGCCGATCCCCGGTTCCGTCGACGCGATCAACGCAATCCGAGAGGCCGGGATGCGCCTCGCCTTCGTCACGAACAACTCGTGGTATTCCGCCGAGGATCAGGTGGCGAAGCTGTGGGGCATGGGCGTCCGCGCGTCGCTCGCGGACGTGGTCACCGTCGGCGGCGCCATGCAGCACCTCCTCGCCGAGACGCGCCAGGGCAGGACAGCGTTCGTGATCGGCTCGGAGTCGATGTTCCGTCACGTGCAGGACGCGGGGCTGCGGGTAATGAACGGAACCGACCTCGCCTCGCGGGCAGAGGTGGTGGTCGTGGCCGCCGCACTCGAGCTCACCTACGACGACCTCAAGAACGCCGGCCTCGCCGCGCGGCGCAACGGCGACCTTCTGGCCACCGGCCGCGATCCCACCTACCCGATGCCCGAGGGTTACTGGCCGGGCACGGGCGCGCTGCTCGCCGCGGTGGAAGCCGCCTCCGGGCAGACGGCCGCCATCGTGGGCAAGCCGGAGCCCCAGCTCTTCCTCACCGCCCTCGATCGCCTGGGCGATGGGCGCACGCTCGTGATCGGAGACCGTCTCGACAGCGATGTTCTCGGCGCCAGCCGAGCGCACCTCGACGCGGCACTCGTCCTCACGGGTGACACCAGCGCCGAGGAGGCGGCGGCAGCGAAAAAACCGAAACCGATCGCCCTGGCGGCGAATCTGGCAGAGCTCGTGCTGAATACGGAGTAAGGGGTGAGGAGAAACGGCAGCAATAAAGAGCGGCACCCACGTGGGAGACCAACCCTTATTGCTGCCGTAAACGGCCGCGCGACCCGCACGCGTCACGGAGGCCCAGTCTCCATACTCCCTACTCCGACTCCTTACTCCACTTGCCCCGCAAAACCCACCACAAGCACTCATCCACGAAGGGCTACCGCCGCCTGCTGGACGGCCTCGCCAAGATCGACGGCGTTCATCGCGTTGCCACCGGGCGGATCAAGCCGCGGATGGGTTCGGGGCGGCCGATCGCCCCGATCTCCAAGGTGCGGCGCACGGACTCCGGCTTGTCGATCACGATCAACACCGACGGCGCGATCGTGGACGCCTACGTGGTCACCGACCGTCCCAAGGCGGTGGAGGAGGCCATGCGCGAGCGCGGCTGGACCGCGTCGTAGCGAACGCCGAGGAGCGTGGCCGCCTCGGGTGTGACGGTCAGGCCCGCCTCCACCGCGCCGGCCAGGCCGGTCTCTGGATCCACGCCCTTCACCTCGTGCAGGTGGGCCGCGCACAGCGCCGCGACGAAGTCCGTGTGCCTGTTCCCGTGCACCGCAACGGCACCGCGCCTGCGCGTCTCGCGCCGAAGCACGGTCAGAAGCTCCTCGAGCGCGTCGGCGCCCTCGTCGCATGACGCCACAGGCACGTGGAGCCACTCGAGCCCGACGGCGTCGTAGTCGCCCAGGTTGTGGCGCGTGGTCATCGTGGAGATCACGAGACGCACGTCGTGCTCCAGCAGATAGGCGATGTCCGCCTCGCGGCGCTCGGGCCTGTGGCTGCGCCCGCCCCCTCCGGGGCGCTCCATCGCGCACAGCTTCTTGGGTCGTGCCCACCAGATCCGATCGGGGGTTTCCATGCTCAACTCCTCGGTCGCTTTAGACTCCTAAGTCGTGAGCGACGGGTTCTCGCCCCCATGTGCCGCGTACTTGGCTGCGTAGCGTCAGAGGCGGTATCGCTGCGGCATGAGCTGCTCGACGCCGAGAACCCGATGATCCGCCAGTCCGAGGACCACGATTCCGGCTGGGGACTTGCGGTCTACAGGCGCGGAGAGGGCGAGGAGCCGATCTGCAAGCGCTTCCCGCAGGCGGCCTTCGAGGACGACGCCTTCGGGGCCGCCACCGAGCTGCGCGGCAGGATCTTCAACGTGCACGTGCGCCGCGCGACCATGGGCGGGCTCGTGATGCAGAACACCCATCCGTTCTGCCTCGGGCCCTACTCGTTCGGCCACAACGGCACGATCCTGTACTTCCCGCGGCTGATGGACATGAACGTGCAGCCGCCACACGGCACGACGGACAGCGAGCACTTCTTCAACTACCTGATGTCGCATCTGGACCGCGGCAACATCGTCGGGTCGCTGCGCAAGGCGGTGACCGCCGTGATCGAGCGCTCCCCGTTCTCGGGACTGAACTTCCTGTTCGGCGACGGGGAACGGCTCTACGCCTACAAGCTGGGCATTTTCGAGCTGCACTGGCTGCACAGGCCCGGGCAGCTGCTCGTGGCTTCGGAGAAGATCACCCAGGAGGCGTGGCACTGCGTCGGGCAGGACGTGCTGCTCACGCTCGACCCGAACGACGTCGAGGAGCCGCATGCCGAACGCCTGGTGGGCGACGAGCTGCTCGAGCGGGCGGACATCGTGAAGTTCACCGAGGGGCACGAGCTACGCGGTGAGGAGCGCGGGCGCTTCGCGGCCGAGCGTGCGGCCCGGCTGGCCGCCGCCGAGTGACGCGGTCCCTGGCGCTCTTCGTAAATCCCGCCGCTGCCGGCGGTCGTGCTGCGCGCGCGCTTCCGCTCGTGCGGGAGGAGCTCGAGCGGTTGGACGCCAGCTACCGCGTGCTCGACACGCGCAGCCTGAAGCATGCCCACGACGCCGCGCTCGAAGCCGCCGCGGCGGACGAGACCGTGGTGGCCATTGGCGGCGACGGGCTCGTGGGCTGCCTGGCGGGTGCCCTGATGAACACCGACAGCGCCCTGGCGATCGTGCCGGGCGGTCGCGGGAACGACTTCGCGCGCGTGCTCGGCATCCCCGTGGAGCCGAAGGCCGCCGCGCAGCTCGCGGTTGACGGCGCGGAGCGGCTGGTGGACGTGGCCAACGTGAACGGCCGCCCGTTCGTGGGCATCGCCAGCGTGGGCTTCGACTCCGACGCGAACCGGATCGCGAACGAAACGCGCGTGGTGAAGGGCAACCTCGTGTACCTGTACGCGGCCCTGCTCGCGCTCTGGCGCTGGCACGACGCTAGCTTCGAGGTGGTGGTGGACGGCCAGCGTCACGATCTCACCGGTTACGCGGTCGCCGTCGCGAACTCGAAGGCCTACGGCGGCGGGATGTTCCTCGTGCCGCACGCCGAGCTCGACGACGGGCGCCTCGATGTGATGCTCACCCGCTCCCATTCCAAGCTGCACTGGCTGGCCACCGTGCCGAAGGTGTTCAAGGGCAGGCACGTGGACGACGCGCACATCCAATGGCTGTCCGGTGCCGAGATCGAGGTGAGCGCCGACCGGCCGTTCACCGTCTACGCCGACGGCGATCCGATCGCCGACCTGCCCGTGAAGATCGGCGTGGCGAAGCGGGCGCTGCGGGTGATCGCACCCCGATGATGCGGCTCAAGCTCGCCATGGCCCGCGTGCTCCGCATGCTCAGCCGCCGCGTGGGCCGCCGCGGCGGAACCACGCTCCCCGGCCGTGTGCTCCTGCGGCTCGACTCGGGCACGATCGCGATGCTCGGCAAGCGGCTCGAACGCGGCTCAGTGGTGGTGTCCGCCACCAACGGCAAGACCACCACGTCCTCGATGCTGGCGGCGGTGCTCGAGGCCGCGGGCGCCGAGGTGGTGCACAACCGCGCGGGCTCGAACATGAACTGGGGAGTGGCCACCGCGCTGCTCGACGCCGGCCGCACACCAGGGCAGATCGGCCTGTTCGAGGTGGATGAGGCGTGGCTCGCGCCGGTGGCGCGCGACCTCGACCCATCGCTGATCCTGCTGTCCAACCTGTTCCGCGACCAGCTCGACCGCTACGGTGAGCTCGAGCTGCTCGCCGACCGCTGGGCGGAGCTGGTGGCCGAGCGCGACGGCCGTTCGACATTCGTGCTGAACGCCGACGATCCGCTCGTGGCGGACCTCGGGCGCGAGCGCCGGCGCGTGGTGTACTTCGGCGTGGAGGACCGCTCGCACTCGCTGGAGGCGCTCGAACACGCATCGGACTCCAAGCGTTGCCGCAACTGCGGGCACGAGTACGTCTACGAGGCCGTGTATCTCGGCCATCTGGGCCGCTACCGCTGCCCCAACTGCGGCCGTGAGCGCCCGCACCCCCAGGTGGCCGCCGAGACGGTCACGCTCCGCGGCATGGCGGGCTCGGATGTGCGAATCGCCACCCCAGCGGGCGCGATCGAGCTGAGCCTTCCCCTCCCCGGCCTCTACAACGTCTACAACGCGCTCGCGGCCACTGCCGCCGCGCTCGAGCTGGGGGCTTCCCCGTGGCAGGTTCGGGACGCGCTCGGCGCATTCGCCGCCGCGTTCGGGCGCGTGGAGCGACTGCGCGTGAACGGCCGCGAGCTGGCGATCCTGCTCGTGAAGAACCCCGCCGGCGCGAACGAGGTGCTCCGCACCCTGACCCTCGAGGGCGGCGCGCTGGACCTCTGGATCGCGCTGAACGACGGGATCGCCGACGGGCGCGACATCTCCTGGATCTGGGACGCCGACTTCGAGGTGCTGGCCGGGCGGGTGAGGCACATCACCTGCTCGGGCACACGTGCGGAGGAGATGGCGCTGCGGCTGAAGTACGCGGGCGTGGACGGCGAGATTACGGTGGAGCGGGACCTCGGCCGCTCGCTCGACTCCGCGGTGGCCGCGGGCAACGGGCAGCCGCTCTACGCCCTCCCCACCTACACGGCCCTGCTCGAGCTGCGCGACCTGCTGGCCGACCGCGGGCTGGCTCGGAGGTGGTCCGACTGATGGCGGTGGACGACGACGCGGTGATCTGGCACGACGTGGAATGCGCCTCCTACGGCGCCGACCTCGAGCTGTGGCGCGCGCTGGCGGACGAGCGCGGCGGCGTGCTGCTCGACATCGGCGCGGGCACCGGCCGCGTGAGCCTCGACCTCGCCGCCCGCGGCCATGACGTGACCGCGCTCGACTCCGACCCCGCCCTCATCGCGGCGCTCGCCGCCCGGGCGCGCGAGCGCGACCTGCGCGTCCGCACCAGCGTGGCGGACGCGCGCACGTTCGACCTGGGTCAGCACTTCGCGCTCGTGATCGCGCCGATGCAGGTGGCGCAGCTGATGGGCGGCAGGTCCGGCCGCCAGGCGATGCTCCGCCGAGTGCACGCGCATCTCGCACCCGGCGGTGTCTTTGCCGCGGCGCTGGCCGACCCGTTTGAAGACATTCCCGAGGAGGATCTCCAGCCGCCGCTTCCGGACGTGCGCGAGGAGGGCGGCTGGGTGTACTCGAGCATGCCGGTGCTCCTGCGCGTTGAGGACGAGAGCACGGCCATCGACCGGCTGAGGCAGGCCGTGTCCCCCGGCGGCGACCTCACCGAGAGCATGAACACGGTGGTACTCGACCGGGTGGAGCCCGAGGAGCTCGAGGAGGAGGCCGCCGGGCTCTTCCGCGTGCTGCCGCGGCGCACGGTGCCGGAGGACGATCGCTACCTCGGCAGCACCATCGTCATGCTGGAGGCCACCTGATGCCCACGCTGCGCGTCTGCTCGCTCTATCCGGACCTGATGAACATCTATGCCGACCGCGGCAACATCGCCGTACTGCGGGCGCGCTGCGAATGGCGCGGGCTCGGCTTCGAGCATCTCGCGTCCGGTCTCGCGGCGCCGCTCGACCCGGAGGCGGCGGACCTCTTCTACATGGGCGGCGGCCAGGATCGCGACCAGGTGGCCGTGGCGGAGGACATGGTCGCCACAAAGCGCGAGGCGCTGCACACGGCCCAGGCCCGTGGCGCCGTGATCCTCGCGGTGTGCGGCGGCTACCAGCTGCTCGGATCGAGCTATCAGCTCGGCGACGTGGAGCTCCCGGGAGTCGAGCTGGTTGACCTGCGCACGGTGCGGGAGCCGGGACCGCGGCTGATCGGCAACTGTGCGATAGAGAGCGACCTCGGCGGCGGGGCCCGGATCATCGCCGGCTTCGAGAACCACGGTGGCCGCACCTACCTCGGCGAGCACGAGCAGCCGCTCGGCCGCGTGCTCAACGGGTTTGGCAACAACGGTCGTGACGGCTTCGAGGGCGTGCGGCGCGGCAACACGATCGGCACCTACCTGCATGGGCCGCTCCTGCCGAAGAACATCTGGCTCGCCGACCGCCTGATCGAGCTGGCGCTCGGGATCGAGCTCCAGCCACTGGCCGACGACTCGCTCGAAGAGGCCGCGCACATGAGCGCGCGGCGCGCCGCGGGCGTCTAGGCGCGCGGCAGCACCGGTGGGATGTCTGCGTCGAAGTTCGGCGCGAGCCTGCGGGCGTGGGCGGCTGCGGGCCTCTTCTCGAGTACCGGGCGCAGGTCCTGCCACCACAGGAAGGCGCGCGTGGTGGGCGCGATCATCATGTCGGCCGCGCCCGGCTCGTCGGCATTGAGCACGCCGCGCGCGATCAGATCGTCCACGTGGTCGAACATTTCGCTCAGTTCGCCAAGCTTCTCGTGGACGGTGCGCGAGTTGGACTTCTGTCTCAGCGAGTTCACGTAGATAGCGGGCTTCGAAACGGCCACCACGAGCCCGGTGGGCAACGACATCTGAGCACCCTCCAGCACGCTCGACACCGCGCGCGGGCGGCGGAGCAGCGAGTACGGCAAGAGGTAACGCAACGTGCGCTGGTACACGTGCTCGCCCCACGCCACCTCCTTATCCACCGTCGCCCGTTGTTGCGGGTCCTCCGGGTAGAGACGCGGGTCGGGCGCGAGCTCGTCGAGCGCCCGGAGGATCGTCCCGCTTCCGTGCACTTTCCGGCCATCGATCACGAGGCCCGGCACGGTGCTGCCCTCGAAGCCGCGCAGCCTCATCGTCAGCCAGTGCAGTACCGGCAGTTGATCGATCCGCCTGTAGGGGATCTGCTTGCGGTCGAGCGCGAGCTGGGCGGTGAGCGAAGCGTTGGATGCCGGAATGGCGTACAGCCTGGCCTGCACGGGTCCAACCCTAGGCGAGCCTCATCAAGTCCACGCCGCAAGCGGCCGATACGCGCCTTGCGGGATGCGTCGAACTCGAGTCTGAGGAGTCGACCTATGTCCCGTTTCCGTTTTTCCGCGATGGTGCCGCTTCTGTCGCTCGGCGCAATCGCGATGATCGTCGTGCTGCGGCGCCGGCGGCGGCCCGCCGAGGTGTATGTGCAGCACGCTCCCATGCCGCCGCGCGAGCAGGCCCGCGTCGAGCCGGAGCCAGTGGCCGTCGAGCCGGAGCCGGAGCCAGTGGCCGTCGAGCCCGAGCCAGTGGCCGTCGAGCCCGAGCCGGAGCCAGTGGCCGTCGAGCCCGAGCCGGTCTTCGTCGAGCCCGAGCCAGTGGCCGTCACACCCGAGCCGGTGGCCGTGTCGCCTGAGCCCGAGCCCCAGCCCGTGGCGCCCGAGCCTGAGCCCGACACCATGGAGCTGGACGCGGTCGCGCCGAATCCCGAGCCGCCCGCCGAAGAGCCGCCCACAGCCGAGCCCGCTCCCCCCGCATCCGCCAAGCGGTCCGAGGAGCCGCAGTGGTGGCTCCGCCGCTCCGCCTGAGCTAAACCGGCAGGGACCGCCCCGCCGCTGCGCGCGCCTGCGCGCGGCGGCGGGAGCTACCTCCCACTCGACCCGAAGCCGCCGGCTCCGCGCACGCTCTCCTCGAGCGACTCCACCTCCACGAGCTCAGGCTCCTCGTGCCTCACGAGCAGGAGCTGGGCGATGCGGTCTCCGGCCGAGACCTGGAACGCCTCGCTCGCATCCGTGTTGAGAAGGAGCACGCGCACCTCGCCCCGATACCCGGAGTCGATCAGACCGGGCGCGTTTGCGAGGGTGATGCCGTGACGCGCCGCCAGGCCGGAGCGCGGCAGCACGAGCCCGGCCCAGCCGCCCGGGATCGCCAACGCGATGCCCGTGCCCACGCTTGCGCGCTCGCCCGGCGCGATCACAGCCGGCTCGACGGCGTAGAGGTCGTACCCGGCGTCGCCGTGGTGCGCTCGCGTGGGCTCTCGCGCCTCTCCGGAGAGGCGGGTGAAGTTGAGCGTCACTCGTCCTCGGGTGCCGACCC
>DASUWY010000010.1 GCA_036378175.1 Thermoleophilaceae bacterium | reverse complement strand
AACAGCCCACGTCGAGCAGGGCGCCGCCGTCGAGGTCCGCGTCCCAGCGCACGTTCGGCACGTTCGGAAGCGGGAACGAGAACGCCGCCCGCACGAGCCGCAGCTCGCCGATCGCACCCTCGCGCACCAGCGACTCGAGCCTCTGAGCCTGCGGGTGGTGGCGCCACATGAACGCCTCCGACAGCACGAGCCCGGCGGCCTCCGCTGCGTCGAAGCAGCGCTCCACCTCCTCGGCCCGTGGCGAGAGCGGCTTCTCGCACAGCACGTGCTTGCCGGCCTCGAGCGCCGCGAGCGTCCACTCCACGTGCAGCCCGTTCGGCAGCGGGATGTAGACCGCCTCCACGTCGTCGTCCGCGAGCAGCTCCTCGTACGAGCCGTGCGCCCGCGCGATGCCGTGGGCCGCGGCGAACCCCTCCGCGTACTCGCGCGACCGGCTGCCCACGGCCACCACGTCCACGGCCGGCGAGCCGGAAACGCCCGCCAGCACCTTCTCGTTGATGTTCGCGGTGGAGAGAATCCCCCACCGCACCGGCTCGCTCACGCCCTGCCCGATGCGGCACTCCGGCGCCGCGACAGCGAGTCGAGCGTGACCGCCGCCAGCAGCACGATGCCGGTGACCACGAACTTCGTGCCCGCGCTCACGTTGAGCAGGCCGAGGCCGTTGTCGATCATCGCGATCACCACCGCGCCGAGGATCGCGCTGCTCACCTTGCCGCGGCCGCCGAACAGGCTCGTGCCGCCGATCACGCAGGCCGCGATCGAGTAGAGCAGCACGGACCCGCCGCCGGTGCTCGTGTCCACCGAGCTGAGCCGCGAGGCGAGCACGATGCCGCCGAGCGCGGCCATGCCCGAGCAGATGGCGAACACCACCAGCTTCACGTTCTTCACGCTGATGCCCGCGCGCCTGGCCGCCTCCGCGTTCCCGCCGACCGCGTAGATGTGGCGGCCGAAGCGGGTGCGCATGGAGATGAAATTCCAGAACACGAGCAGGACGAGCATGAGCAGTCCGACGTACGGGATGCCACGGTCGGTGTCCGCCCACTCCACGACGAAGATGCCGATGCCGGCGAGCAGCACCGTCTTGATCGCGATCAGCGACAGGGGCACATTCGCCAGGCCGGCCTGCCTTCGTCTGTAGACGGTTGCGAGTTGCACTCCCAGGTACAGCGCCACCGATACCACCAGCACGATCCAAGCGAGCGTGTGGCTCATGTTGTCGTTCGCCAGCCCGATCACGAGCTTGTCCTGGATCACGATCGTGCCCTTGTTGCCGATCACCTGCAGCACCACGCCGTTCCAGGCGAGCAGGCCCGCCAGCGTCACGACGAACGAGGGCACTCCGATCCGTGAGATGAAGAACCCTTGGAAGAGGCCGATCGCCACACCCGTACCGATAGCGGCGATCAGGGCGAGCCACGTGGGCCACTGGCCGCTGCCCGGCTCGAGCAGCACGGCCGCGACCACGCCGCCCATGCCGCTCACGTAGCCGACCGACAGGTCGATCTCGCCCAGCAGCAGGACGAAGACCATCCCCATGCCGATGATCGCGAACGGCGACATCTGGGCGATCAGGTTCACGAAGTTGCCCGCGGTGAGGAAGTTCGAGTTGCGGGCCTGGAAGTAGATGCCGATGACGATGATCCCGACGATGATCGGGACCACGCCGAGCTCGCCGCCGCGGACGTTGTCCAGCCACTGGCGGAAGTAACCGGCCAGCCCGCCGCGGGCGACCGGAGCGTCGGTTGCGGGAGTGCTCGGTGACGGCTCGACCGCGGTGCTCATGTGAGTGCCTCCTCCTCTGCCTGCATGCCGGGAGTGTGGGAGAGCTGCCCGGCCGTGATCGCCTCCACCACCTCGCGCTGGGTGGTCTCCGTGCGCTTGAACTCGGCCACGTTCTGGCCGAGCCGAAGGACGGTGATGTAGTCCGCCACCTCGAAGATGTCGTTCATGTTGTGCGAGATCAGGATCACACCGAGACCCTGTTCAGCCAGCCGCTTGGTCAGGTCGAGCACCTGCCTCGTCTGCGCCACGCCGAGGGCGGCCGTGGGCTCGTCGAGGATCACGAGCTTGGAGTTCCAGAGCACCGCCTTGGCGACTGCGATCGACTGACGCTGCCCGCCCGAGAGGCCTGCCACCTGCTGGCGGATGGACTGGATGGTGGTGACCGAGAGGTCCTCGAGCACCCCGAGCGCTTCCTTCTCCATCTTCGCCTCGTCGAGGCGGCGCAGGCTCGAGCGCGTCTCGCGCCCGAGGTACATGTTCTGGACGACGTCGAGGTTGTCGCACAGCGCGAGGTCCTGGTACACGACCTCGATGCCGAGCGCCGCGGAGTCCTTCGGTCCGTGGATGTGGGCCGGCTGGCCGTCCCAGAAGATCTCCCCGTCGTCGATCTGGTAGATGCCCGCGACGCATTTCGTGAGCACCGTCTTGCCGGCGCCGTTGTCCCCCACCAGCGCCATGACGCTGCCGGAGTCCGCGTGGAAGTCCACGCCCTTCAGCGCGTGCACGGCGCCGAAGCTCTTCTGCACGCCCCGGAGCTCAAGTAGGTGCTGCTCGCTCAAGAGTTCTCTCCTCCCAAAAACGAGGGGCCAGGGAGGGGCGCCTGTGGACGCCCCTCCCCGAATTCTCCCTCAGGTCGTCAAAGGCCTGCCTGTGAGCAGTACTTCGCGAACTGCCCGACGCAGATCTGACTCTTCGTCAGGAACCCGTCATGGATGACGGTTGAGTTGATGTTCTTCTTGGTGACGGCGACCGGGGTCAGAAGCACCGAAGGCGTCTGCTGGCTCCCGTTCTTCGTCTGATCAGGCGCGTTGGGCGTCTGACCCTTGGCCAGCGCGATCGCCACTGCGGCGGCCGCGTCGGCCTCCTTCTTCACGGCCTTGTAGACCGTCATGCACTGCTGGCCGGCGAGGATGTGCTGAATGCCCTCGGCGGTCGCATCCTGGCCGGTGACCGGGGCGTACGGGACCTTGTGCGAGGTCTCGGCGGAGATCACCGAGTTCGCAAGGCCGTCGTTGGCCGCGAGCACTGCCTGGATGTTGTTCTTGGTCGACTGCAGCATCTGCTCGAAAATCGTCAGCGCCTTCTGGTTGTCCCAGTCCGGCACGGACTGATTCGGGCCCTTCTTGTAGGTCCCGTTCTTGTACATCGGGTCGAGGACCGAGTTGTAACCCTGCGCGAACAGCGTCGCGTTGTTGTCCGTCGGGGAGCCGTTGAGCTCGGCGACGACCGGGTTCTTGAGGCCCTTCTGCTTGATGCAGTTGACGAGACCCTCGCCCTGGAGCTTGCCGACGGCCACGTTGTCGAACGAGACGTAGTAGTCGGCTCCGCCACCAAGGGTCAGACGGTCATAGTCGATGACCTTCGCGCCACGGTTGTGGGCGAGCTGGATGATCGACTTACCGCTGCCCGGGTCGAGGTCCACGAGCAGGATCACCTTCGCGCCGTTGGTGAGCGCCTGCTCAGCCTGCGTGCGCTGCGTGCCCGGGTCGCCCTGGGCGTTGGTGATCGTGTGCTTGATCCCGGCGGCCGTGAAGGCCTGATCCAGGTACTTACGGTCGAACTGCTCCCAGCGAACGGAGGACTGGGTGTCCGGAAGGAGCACCGCGATGCTGCCGTTCACCTTGCCGCCGCCAGTGGTGCTGGCCGCCGCCCCGCTCGACGTCGACGTCGAGCTCTTGTTCGACGAGCCGCAACCGGCCGCGACGAGCGCGACCGCGACGGCGAGGAGAGCTAGTCCCCACCACGTCTTTCTATGCACTGCCTTACCTCCTCCTGTGTGTGCTGAACGTCTTGCTTGGACCCTCTGAACGACAAGCTGCGTAACTGCCACTGCGCTTTCGCGACAGCCTCACCTCCCCACCGCCGCACGCACGCGCCCGGAGAACGCGCGGTCGGACTGACCGACGACGAGGATCAGGGCCCCAAGCAGCTCGGCTCGCTCTCCGAGCGCCCCCTGCACGACCTGGGCGTCGTCCGCGGCCGCTGGGATCGCGTACCGACGCACCATTTCGCGCATGGGCTCGAGCACGAGCTCGCCGGCGGGCGAAACCGTCCCGCCCACAACGACTCGCTCGGGGTTCAGTTGGTTGCAGAGCGCCGCCACCACGCTGCCCACGCTGCGGGCGGCGTCGCTGATCACGCGCCGGCAGGCGGGGTCGCCCTCCTGCGCCAGCGCGATCATGCGCTCGGGAGTGAGGTCTCCGTGCGCGGCGCGCAGCAGGTCGAGCATCGCCCACGCGCCCGCGTAAGTCTCGAGGCAGCCTCGGTTGCCGCAGCGGCAGATGGGCCCCTGCTCGTTGACGAGCACATGGCCGATCTCGCCGGCCGTGCCGCGCACGCCGCGGTGCAGCCGGCCGCCGAGCACGAGTCCGGCGCCGATGCCCGAGGAGAGCATCACGTAGACCATCTCGCGCGCGTCGCGGCCCGCGCCGAGCACCGACTCCGCGAGCGCGCCGAGGTTCGCGTCGTTGTCGATGTGAACCGGAAGGCCGAGCCGCTGCTCGAGCGCCGCCGCCACGTCGAGGCCCACCCAGCCGGGCATGATCGTGGTGGAGCCCACGGCGCCCGTGGCGTGGTCGATCGGGCCGGGCACCGCCGCGCCAACGCCGAGCAGCTGGTCGAGCTTCAGGCCGGCGCGCTCCACCACCTCGTGGGCCAGCGCGGCCGCCACATCGAGCGTGGAGCCCGCGTCGTTGTCCACGTCGAGCTCGCGCGCCTCCTCGGCCAGGATGCGGTGGTCGAGCTCTGCCACCGCCACGCGCACGAAGCGATGGTCGAAGTGGATGCCGAGCACGGCGCCCGCGGAAGGGTTGAGCGTGAGCAGCACCGGCGGGCGGCCGCCCTTGGAGCCCGGGTGGCCGCGGCCGTTTGTGGCGGCACTCTCCACCACGAGCCCGGCGCTCTGCAGGTCCGACACGAGGCTCGACACCGTCGAGCGGGCGAGGCCGGTCTGACGCGAGATGTCCGCGCGGCTCACCGCACCCCGCTCGCGCACGGTTTCGAGCACCCTAAGGCGATTCAGCTCACGCAGAGAGGTGAGCGATCCAGAGCGAGTCGCTGCCACGACGGGCGCACTCTCTCCGACTCGGGGAGGTTCTGTCAAGCCCTGACAGAATTATGCGTTGTTAAGCGATTATTTTGTACGGGATAAGAACAAACACCGTCCGCCCGCTGACCAGCACGCACATGACCTTCCGCCGCATCAGCACGTTGCGTTCAGGACGTGCGCGTGAGCGCTAGCGCCTGCGGTGCTTCGCGGGCGTGGGAGCCCGAAGGCTGAAGCTGGACTGGGCGGCGGTGCCGTCGCCGTCGAGCGCGGTGCCGTAGATCCGCAGCCTGTGCCTCTGCTTGAGCAGGCGCAGGTTGTAGCTCGACAGGCGCACGACCACCCACTTCGAGCTCCCCGGCGCAAGGCTGTAGCGCGCGCGGCCGAATCCACGCAGGGCGCCGCCGCGCAGCCGGATCTGCAGCGAGATCACGCCGCTGCACCCCGGCCCGCTGCCGCACGTGATCTTCACGCGGAAGCGCCCGTTTCGAGCGGGTCGCGAAGAAGCGCCGCGAACGGCCACCGAGGAGAGGACCTTGGTCGGGACCGGGAGCGCGGGCGGAGTGGGGCTCGCGGGCGGCGTGGTGGTGGTGCCGGAGCCGCCGCTGCTCCCGCCGCCGGTCGTTCCGCCGCTGCTGCCTCCGCCGCCGCTCGTGGGTGGCGGCTCGGTGGGATGTGCGGAATTGGGCGTGCCCATGCCGGTGGGGCCGTCGAATCCGGCGAGCGCCGTGCAGAGGTACGCGAAGGTGCATGAGCCGTTCGACCCGCTCGTCACGTCGTTGAACCAGCTCGGGTTGGTGTAGGCGAAGCCGCCGGCCGCGGCCGCGCTGCCGGTGAGCGCGTACGCGGCGGCCACCACCGGCGAGGCGAGGCTCGTGCCGCCCACCTGCCACCAGCCGCCGTCGCGAGAGTCGTAGGTGGCGATGCCCGTGTTGGGATCTGCGACCGCGGACACGTCAGCCACCGCTCGATTGGCGCAGTCGCTGTCGGTCTGCCAGGAGGGCTTTGCGATGTAGAGAGAGCAGCCGCTGCCCGCGCCGTCCCAGGCGCTCTCCGACCATCCGCGTGCGCTCGAGTCCTTGTGCAGAGAGGTGCCGCCAACGGCCGTGACGTAGCCCGAGGCCGCCGGATACTCCACGCCATAGCCGCTGTCGCCGCTCGACACCGTCACCGCGATGCCCGGGTGGTCGTAGTAGGACTCGAAGGTGGTCTCCCCCGCCCCCTCGCCACCGCCGTAGCTATTCGAGATCTGGGTCGCGCCCATCGAGGCGGCCCGGTCGACCGCCAGGGCGAGGTTGCTCGAGCTCGCGCTGCTGGCCTCGACCAGCAGGATGTGGCAGTTGGGGCACGTGGCGGACACCGCGTCGAGGTCGAGCGCGATCTCATCCCCCCAGCCCGTGTCCTCTGCGGGATAGCTCGTGCCGCCGTTCTGGTTGACCTTCCTGAAGCAGCCGCTTGCCGTGGTGCAGGGCGGCAGCCCGTAGTGAGCGCGGTAGTAGGCGAGGTCGCTCTCCGCCGTCGGCAGGTCGTACGCGTCCACCACCGCGACCGTCTGATCGGCGCCGTAGTCAGATGCCACAGAGGTGAGCCCGTACGCGTCCTGGATGTCGGCCGGCCCGTAGGGGATCGACCCGAGGGCCGCCGCGTGCGCCTTCACGCCATGCCGCTTCAGGCCCGCGGCGTCGCAGTGCGCAAAGCCGGGCAGCACGGGCGCGCAGAAGTCGTGAATCCGAGGCTTTGCGGCGTGCGCGGGCGCCGAGAGCACAAGCGCGAGCACGCACGCGAGGCCATACGCCCCCAACCGCTCACGTGCGAAGAAGTTCGCCACCTACGTGTTATCGGCCGCTGGACGCGGACGTTTAGCGGCAGGCCTTGAGGCGGCGGGCGTTCACTCACCTGAGGGTAGCCCGCGACTTCGCCACCGTGCGCGGCATCAGCGCCCCTTCACCTGAGACGGGTGGCGGAAGGTGGTGTCGGCCGTCGCGGGCTTGTAGTGGAAGCCGAGCCGCTCGAGGTAGCCGCTCGAGTTGAGGTACGCGAGGTCGTGCGGCTTGCGGCGCTTGGCGAGCTGCGCCGCCGGCACGCCGGGCCCGAGCGGCACCCCCGGCAGCGGCACGCCCGGATTCGGCGCCCCCACCACCGGCGCCTGGCACGCGTGCGACATCACCGCCGCCGGGTCGGGCAGGTGTGGTAGCGCGAGCCGCGGCTTGCCCTCGAAGTCGAACGAGCGAGCGATGTTGCGGGCGTACTTGTCGCGCACCGTGAGCGGCGCGAGGCCGAAGCGGTACTCGATCATCTTCAGGATCGACTCGAAGCCATAGATCGTGTGATCCACGTGGTGGCGCCGCACCCATGGCGACACGGCCACCGCCGGGATGCGGAAGCCCATCTGGCCGAAGTCCTGGCTCAGGTCCTGGCTCGAGCGGATGTCGGGTACCCGTGGCGGCCGGACGTGGTCGAAGAACCCGCCCCACTCGTCGTACACGATGAACAGCGCGCCGCGCTTCCACTGCGGAGACTCCATGAACGCGTGCACCACGTCGGACATGAACGCCTGCCCGGCACGCACGTCGCCGTGCGGATGCTCGTCGCCCGAGGTGCCGCTGTCCTCGTCCTCGAACTGCGGGTCCACGAACGACACGTGCGGCAGCGTGCCGTGCGCGCAGCGCTCGTAGTACTCCTGCACGTGCCCCGACCGCGCGAGCCCCGGCGCTCCCCATAGCGCCGCCACCGGCAGGTCCGTGAAGAAGTAGCGGTTGGATACCCCCTTCTGGCTGAGCGCATGGAAGATCGTCGTGTCCGGGAAGCCTCCGCTCGACACCGGAAGCGAGTTGTCCGTCATGCCGTACGACTGCGCGGCGTGCATGTACTCGCGGTTGGGAAAGGTCGAGCCGAGCAGCGAGCAGAAGAAGCGGTCGTACGTGGTGAACGCCCGCGCGACGCTCGGGATGAACGGCAGGTCGTGCTCCTCGTAGTAGCCGATCGAGAACACGTCCGATTGCGCGCGCAGGAAGCCGTCCATCTTGCCGCCGTCGAGCTGCGTGCGGCCGCCCTGCCACGAGTGGTCGGGGTCGAGGAACGCGCAGCCCTGGAAGTCGGGCGTGAGGCGGTGCGTCTGGAACGTGTTGCCCTGTGTGTCGGTGTAGCTCAGCCCGGCCTGCCGCCCGTCCGCGCTCGGCAGCCAGCCGAGGTAGTGGTCGAAGGAGCGGTTCTCCATCATCAACACCACGAACGTGTCGATCGGGAGGTTGCGCGGGCTCGGCAGCGGCACCTTGCCCTGGCGCGCGGCCGCCTCGGCCACGAGCGTCTCCGGGTCGAGCAGCACGCCCATGCCGGCGGCCAGCCCGGCGAGCATCGCGGTGCGCCCGAGGAACTCGCGCCGCCGCAGGTACTCGTCAGGCGCGTGGAAGGCCAGTCGCTCAGCCGCCTCGGGGTCTCGAAACTCCCCCACCGTGACGCGGCAGCCTACCGTCCCTCAATTGCGTGATGTTGCAGTCCGGTGAAGAACATTCGCTTGCCACGTCGCAGCCTGGCTGATAACAACCTCATATTGGCCAGCCGGCCAGCCGGGCTCGTTCCTTCCAATGGAAGACATCAAGCGTCGACAGTTCATCGCCGACGGCACCTCTGCCGCGCTTCTGTGCGCGCTCGCGGGCGGTCACTCCTTCCCCTTCAAGACGGCGAGCGACGTGAAGCTCGCGGACGCCGCCGCGCGGAAGGTGAAGCACCCGAGGACGGTGGCGAAGGACCCGGTGGACTCGATGAGCTTCCCCACTCCCCAGCCGCAGCCTGGGGGCGTGGCGCGGGAGTACTGGATCCAGGCACGCCCGGTGCGCTGGGATCCGGTCCCAACCGGTCGCGATGAGTGGATGAAGATGCCGGTCCCGCGCAGGCGCAAGTTCATGGCGCTCGCCTACCAGCAGTTCACGCCCGGCTTCGCGCAGCCCATCAGCGGACCGAGCATCCCCGGGCCGATCCTCCAGGCCGAGGTGGGCGACACGCTGGTGGTGCACTTCCGCAACGACGACCACCACTTCGGGCAGGCGCACACGATGCACCCGCACGGCGTGCGCTACACGCCCGACTACGACGGCTCGTACCTCTCGAGCTTCACGCGCGCGGGAGGCTTCATCGCGCCGGGAGAGGAGTTCACCTACACGTGGGAATGCCTGCCCGGTTCGGCGGGTGTGTGGCCGTACCACGACCACGGGCCGAACGGGACGATCAGCGTGGCGCGCGGCATGTTCGGCGGGATCATCATCCGCGAGAAGGGCGCGAAGAAGCCGGACGTCGAGCAGTTGCTCGTGATGCACGCCCTCACCCCGCAGGTGACCCAGGCCGACGCCGTGTTCGAGTGCTTCAACGGCCGCGCCTTCGCCGGCAACACGCCTACCGTGCGCGCACGCGTGGGCCAGGACGTGGCCTTCCACGTGTACGGCGGCGACGGCATGTTCCACACTTTCCACGTCCACGGGCACCGCTGGACGGGTGACGCCGGCGCGCACGTGGACAACCCCACGCTCGGTCCGCACGAGGTGATCACCGCCCGGTGGACGGAGGACAACGTGGGCCGCTGGCTGTACCACTGCCACGTCTTCAGCCACCAGGACGCCGGGATGGCCGGCTGGTACCTGGTGGAACCGTAATCAAGGAGAAGGGATCTCTACATGCGCAAAGCCGCATTCGTAGCCGTGATCGCATCGCTTGCCGTCGCCGCGCCGGCGATGGCCGCCAAGTACCCGCCGGCGAAGGACCCGCCGGGCGTGCAGAAGGCGCCCAAGGGGCCGCACCACACGCTCCGCGTTGGCAAGCACGCCAAGTTCAAGACGATCCAGGCGGCGGTGAAGGCCGCAAGGGCGGGCGACAGGATCCGCGTTGCGCACGGCACCTACAAGGGCCAGGTGAAGATCAGCGGCGCGAAGAAGCGCTACCTGCAGATCATCGGCGACGTGAAGCACCCGAACAAGGTCGTCGTCGAGCTGAAGGGCCGGCACGGCGCCGCGGCCCAGAACGGCTTCTTCATCCTGGGCGCGGATCAGGTGCGCGTGGCGGGCTTCCAGGCGCAGCACTACAAGGCCAACGGCTTCTTCGCCCTCAACGTGCACGGGTACAAGTTCGACCACGACATCGCGAAGTGGGGCGGCACCTACGGGCTCTACGCGTTCAACTCCTATGGCGGCGTGATGACCAATGACGTGGGCGCGTGGAACAACGACGCCGGCTTCTACATCGGGCAGACCCCGCCGCAGACCAAGCCCACCCGCTCGATCGCCTCGCACCTCAAGGCGTACGGCAACGTGATCGGCTGGTCAGGCACGAACATGCGCTACGTGACGATCACGAAGTCGCAGTTCTGGAACAACGGCACCGGGATCGTGCCGAACGCCGAGGACAGCGAGAAGCTGCCGCCGGCCGAGGACAACGTGATCTCGAACAACGAGGTGTTCTGGAACAACTTCGACTACTACCTCGGCGCGCCGTTCAAGCGCGAGAAGACCGAGGTGGGCGGAGTGCCGTACCCGGTGGGCGTGGGCATCCTGCTGTACGGCGGCCACAGGAACACCGTGGAGAACAACAACGTCTACGGCAACTGGCTCACAGGCGTGGCCGGGATCCAGGCGATCACGCTGAAGGAGGCGAACCTCCAAACGCTCATCGGCAACAAGGTCACCGGCAACAGGTTCGGGCTGGGCGGCACCGACCTGAACGGCTACGACCTCTACTACGACGGCGACGGCTCGGACAACTGCTGGGCATCGAACAGCGGCGTGACCACGATGCTGCCGGCCAACGGCTCGACGTTCGCCGCGTGCCCGTTCAGCGGGCCCAACGCGTTCGACGCGACCGCGCAGCAGACCGCGTTCAACTGGGCCGTGAACCCGAACCACGAGGTGGGGTGGCAGCAGCACCCGCACGTGACGAAGAAGGGCTACCTGCCGCTGGTCCACTGGACCAAGGGCCGGGGGGACAAGTGAGGCGGGCGCTCCTGCTCGCCGTTTCGATGTGTGCGCTCGCGCTGGCAATTGCCGGCGCGAGCGCCGCGTCGAGCACGAAGCCGAAGACCGTGAAGGTGAAGGTGAGCGACGACTACTACGCCCCGGTGAAGCTCACCGTGAAGGCCGGCACGAAGATCCGCTGGGTGTGGGTTGACGGCAACTACGACACCCACGACGTCCGCTTGGGCAGGCACCCGAAGGGCGTGAAGAAGTTCAAGTCCGAGCTCGCCGCGAGCGACTTCTCGTTCTCACGCAAGCTCACGGTCCCCGGCACCTACAAGATCTTCTGCTCGATACATCGGACGATGCGGCAGACCATCGTGGTCAAGCGCTGAGCGCGGCGCCGGCGGCGGCCTGATCACGCAGCCTGGCGCCAGAGGCGTTCAGCGCGAGAACCTTGTCGGCGAGCGCGCGTCCAACCAGCTCGGCGCCACGGCTGTTGATGTTGTAGCCGGTGGCGCCGCGGAGGCTCGGGTCGCGCCCGAGAATGGCCGAGCCGTCAAGCAGCGTGGCGCCGCAGCGCTCGGCCACCATGCGCACGTCGCTGTCCACGCGCCGGGCGATCGGGCGCTGGCTCGGGTACTCGTGGCAGCGGGGAAACGGCGAGACCACCACCAGGTGCGCCTCCGGCCACATGTCCTGCAGCATGCGGATGAAGCCCTCGAAGGCGGCGCTGCCGAAGTAGGGAGTGGCGGCGCGGCCGAAGATCCTCGTGAATGGGTGCAGAAGCCGGTAGGCGGCGAAGTTGTGACGCCCGATCCGCCGCCCCAGCTCCATCCGCAGCTGCATGGTGCGCTTGGTGTCCGGAATGACGATCCAGCGCGTGTAGTTGCCGCCGATCTGCACCGTGACCACGTCGGGTGGCCCACCAAGGCGATAGCGGCGGACGAGCTCCTCGCGCGTGGGCAGGTTCTCGAAGTTGATCGCGAAGTAATGGCTGAACTCCACGCCGATGCCGTGCGGCAGCAGTTCCTCCGCGGCTGCCAGCGGATAGCCGGCAGGCGCCGTCGGATCGTGTGCGTACTCCATCCGGCGGAAGTTGCAGTCCCCGATGTGGAAGTGACGGATGGTCTCGAGCCCGTCCGACGCGGTGCCCGGCCAGGCGCGCGCCTGGTCCTCCACGTACGGCCCGACGATCCCCCGGTAGAGCCGCTTGGCCGCCCGCGCGACCGGCGGCCGTGAAGTGTCGCTCACCTGTGCTGGTGCTTGATCGGGCATCGCTCTGCAGCGGTTCAGGGTCCTCTCCAGTATCGAGTGTGCCCCCGATTTCGCAACTCCATACCTGGGAACCGGCGGCGGGCGGAACCGATTTTGCGGTCCCGCCCGCCTTTCCGTCAGGCGGTCTCGAGCGCCGGGTCGGCCTCGATCTCGAGTCCGTTCTTGCGTCCGCGCAGCAGCTTCGCGGTGGCGAAGGCGCCGAGCAGCGCCACGAAGGCGCCGATGACGAGGGCGGCGCGGAGCCCGTCGACGTAGTCCTGCGCGTTCCCGTGGCCGAGCGCTGACGAGGCCGGGATGAGGGCGCCGAGGGCGGCGATGCCCACCGCCATGCCGGCCTGGCGGAACGTGTCGTACGCGCCGGCCGCGAGGCCGCTGTGGCGCTGCGGCAGCGAGCCCATCGCCACGCCGCTCATCGCGGGGTTGAAGAGGCCGGTGCCGATCAACGCGATGATCTCGCCGGGCAGGATGATCGTCCACGAGGAGTGCACGCCCGCGACGGTCATCAGCAGCATGCCCGCAGCCACCAGTGCGAGGCCGCCGCTTATCATCAGCCGCGGCGACACCTTCTCGCCCAGCTGCGCGCTCGCGCCGGACACGAAGAACATCACCACGGTGCCCGGCATGTACACGAGCCCGGTCTCGATGGCCGAGAGCCCGAGGATGTTCTGCAGGTAGAGCGTGGTGTAGATGAACACGGCGAAGAAGGACGCCGAGATCGCCACGGTGCCCGCCTGCGTGGCCGCGAAGCCGCGGTTGCGGAAGAAGTGCAACGGGAGCATGGGCTCCTTCACCCGCTGCTCGACGTACGCGAACAGCGCGAACAGCACGGCCGCGCCGGAGAGCTCGGCGATGATCGCGGTGCTGCCCCAACCCTGGTCGTTGCCGCGCAGCAGCGCGAGCACCAGTAGGAAGAGGCCGCCACCGAGCACGATCTGGCCGAGCCAGTCGATGGAGCGAGCCTGCTCGTCGCGCGACTCCTCCACGCGAGCGAGCGTGGCGGCGATGGCGATGATGCCGAACGGGATGTTCACGAGGAAGATCCAGCGCCAGCCGGCCCCGCTCGTGAGCAGGCCGCCCACCAGCGGGCCAACGGCGAACGACGCGCCGATGGTCGCGCCGTAGACGGCGAGCGCCCCGGCGCGCTCGCGCATGCCAGGGTAGGCGTGCGCCAGCAGAGCCAGCGACACCGCGAACATCGCGGCGGCCCCGAGGCCCTGCACCGCGCGGGCGGCGTCGAGCATCACGATGCTCCCCGAGAGCGCGCACACGAGCGACGAGAGGGTGAACACCGCCAGGCCGGCGATGAAGACGCGCTTGCGCCCCAGCCGGTCGGCGAGCGAACCGAAGGAGAGAACCACCGTCGCGAGCGCCAGCGTGTAGGCGTCGATCACCCACTGGAGGCCGCTCAGGCCGGTGTGAAGGTCTTTCGAGATGCTCGAGAGGGCAGTGTTCACGACGGCGATGTCGAGCATCAGCATCGCCGTGGCGAGCGAGACCACCGCGAGGGTGACCTGGCGGCTTATTGAGTTTTCGTGTGAGAGGGCCATGCAACAAAGGCTTGCTCAGCAAGCCTTTGTTGCGAATACGGATTGCAGGCGTACAGAAGTGCGGATAGCTCTACGAGGGCGTGGCGCCTATCTCCTGCAGCGCCGTGAGGTCCTCTCCGCTCATTTCGTTCAGGAGGTCGATTGCCTCGAGGTTCTGGGCTATCTGGTCTGGTCTTGTGGCTCCGAACAGCACGCTCGCCACGATTGGGTTCGCCAGGGCGAACACGAGAGCGAGCGCCGCCGGCGATTCGCCTCGCTCGTCCGCGAACCTCCTCAGCTCTTCGCCGGTCTTGAACGCGTGCTTCCAGACCGGGTCGTCTCGCGACCCCTCCATGCGGCCGCCCTGGCCCGCGGAGTACTTGCCGGTGAGGGTGCCGCCCGCAAGGGTGTAGGAGGCCACCACGCTCGCGCCGGCCTCGCGCAGCGCGTCCACCTGGGCGGGATCCTCCACCCAGTCGCGGCGCACGAGGCTGTACGGGAGCTGGGCTGCGCACGGCGCCGGCATGCCCAGCGAATCGGCCACGCGGGTGCCCCACTCGATCTGGGCGGGGGTCCAGTTGAGCAGCCCCCACGCGCGCGCCTTGCCGGCGGAGATGAGGCCCACCACCTGTTCCACGAGGTCGGGGAGCTCCAGATCCTTCGGCGGCGGCTCGGTGTAGATGAGGTCCACGTGGTCGAGCCCCATGCGTCCGAGTGACGCGTCGAGCTCCTGCGCCGCGGACTGGTCGGGCCAGAACTCCCACCAGAGCTTGTTGGCCACCGTCACCTCGTCGCGAGCCCATCCCGCCGCCCGGAACAGCTCGCCGAACACCACCTCGGAGTAGCCGGTGGGCATGGGCGCATCGCCCGTCTCGTCGTTGTAGCGGGCGTCGTCGAGGAAGTCGATGCCGCTCTCGCGCGCCGCGCGCATCACCGCGATGCCGTCCTCGCGGGGAATCCGCTCGTACGTTCGCCACGAGCCCAGCGACAGGCACGACACGGAGATGCCGGATCCGCCGAGTGGTCGGTGCGGAAGCTCTCCCACGGCGAGGCACTCTACGGGATGTCAAACCATCTGACAGTTAATTGACAAATGATTTGACACTCGTCCGCCACGAGGAATACAGTCGCGCCGCGATGAGGGCGGCACTGCTGCGGGAGTACCACACGCGTCTCGAGCTGGTGGACCATCCCACGCCCGAGATCACACGGCCTGACGAGGTGCTGGTGCGGGTGGGCGGCGCGGGCGTGTGCGCCACCGACCTTCACGCCATCGAGGGGCTGATGGAGCCGGCGGGAGTGTCGCTGCCACGCGTGCTCGGCCATGAGAACGCGGGCTGGGTGGAAGCGGTGGGCGACCTCGTGAGCACCGTCGCGCCCGGCGATCCCGTGATCCTCTACCCGCCATACAGCTGTGGCCTGTGCGTCCCATGCCGTCGCGGCGACGACATGCACTGCGTGAACCACGACTTCACCGGGCTCTCGCTCGACGGCGGCTTCGCGGACTACGTGCTCGTGCGCGAGCGCTCGGTGATCAGGCTGCCGTACGGCCTTTCGCCGGCCGAGGTAGCGCCGCACGCCGACGCCGGCCTCACGGCGTACCACGCGGTTCGCCGCATGGCGCACCTGATGAGACCGGGCACCACGACCGTGGTGATCGGCGTCGGCGGCGTGGGCCACATCGCTGTGCAGCTGGCGCGCGAGCTTGGATCGAGCCGCGTGCTGGCGGTGGACACCGAGGACGAGCGGCTGGCACTCGCGCGCGAGCTGGGCGCGGACGAGGCCGTGACCGGGGGCCCGGGCGCGGCGGCCGCCGTGCGCGAGCTCACCCACGGACGGGGCGCGGACGTGGTGCTCGACTTTGTGGGCACCGACTCCACCCACACGGGCTCGATGGAGATGCTCGCGCGCGCGGGCACCTACTCGGTGGTGGGCTACGGCGGCAACCTGCCGCTCACCTCGATGGAGCTCGTGGTGGACGAGAAGGCCGTGGTGGCGAACCTCGTGGGAAGCTGGATCGACCTGTACGAGCTGATCCAGCTGCACGCCGCCGGTCGCGTGAAGCTGAGGGTGGAGACGCATCCGCTGGACGCGATCAACGACGTTCTCGACAAGCTGCGCGACGGCGGCATCATCGGCCGCGCCGTGCTGGTGCCCGGATAGTGGCCTCCGTCGATCGGTTCTCGCCCGTCCGGCTCGACGCGAGTGAGCACATCGCCCACGAGATCCGCCTCTACGTCGAGCGCAAGGGGCTCAAGCCGGGCGATCGGATCGGCACCGAGAACGAGCTTGCGCGCGAGTTCGGAGTGAGCCGCCCGACGCTGCGCGAGGCGCTGCGGCTGCTCGCGGGCTCGCACCTCATCCAGGTGAACCAGGGCCGGGCGGGCGGCATCTTCGTCTCCGCGACCGCGAACGAGAGCATGGGCCGCAACGTGAGCCAGGCGATAGCCACGATGCTCGCGACCGAGAGCGTGTCGCTGCACGAGCTGCTCGAGGCGAGGATCTACCTGGAGGTCCCGCTCGCCGGCCTCGCCGCCGAGCACGCCACCAAGGAGACCGTGGCCGAGCTCGAGAGCGCGCTCGCCGCCGCCGAGGGCAACGATCCGGCATCGGCCGAGTTCCGCGCGGCGGACGGCCGCTTTCACAAGGCGATCGCGGACGCCGCGGGCAACGAGCTGATGGTGGCGTTCACGAGCTGGATCCTCGAGGTGCTGCAGCCGTCGCTCGTGGACTACATGGGCCCGGCGCTCAGCGCAGACGACATCCTCGACCAGCACCGGCGCATCCTGCGGGCGATCCGGCGCGGCCAGCCGGCGGCGGCTCAGAGGGCGATGCTCCAGCACATCGAGCACGTGCGCCGGGTGGTGCGCAAGCTCGACTCCCGTCGCGCGACCGGAAGCTAGCCGGCACCGCCGCCGTTCAGGCTCGCGAACGAGCTGCGTACGGCCTCCGCGGCGGCGTGGAGCGAGGCGCGCTCCTCGTCCGAGATCTCCCACTCGTGGATGCGCTCGATCCCGTGCGGACCGATCGTCACCGGAACGCCCAGGCTCACGCCCTCGATCCCGTACTCGCCCTCGAGCACCACCGAGGCGGGGAAGTGCCGGCCGTTTCCGCCGCCCGCGAGCGCCTCGATCATCCGCGCCATGCCGAGGCCTGAGGTCCAGGTGGACGAACGGCCGGAATCGAGCGCCTTGTGCCGGGCGAACCAGCCGCGCGTGAACTCCGACGCGGCCGCGCGCTGCTCCTCGTTCAGCTCCACGGGCTCGCCGTCCACCGCCACGCGCGTGAAGAGCGGAACCGACGAGTCGCCGTGCTCCCCCACCACCCAGGCATCCACGCGGCCCGGGTCGAGCCCGAGCGCCAGTGCGATGCCGGTGCGCAGGCGCAGCGAGTCGTTGAGCGTGTAGCCGATCACGCGGCGGCGATCGATACCGGTCACTCGCTGAAGGAGGGTGACGAGCGGATCCACGGGATTCGTGACCATCAGGACCACGCCGGGCCAGCTCGGGCCGAGCCCGTCCGCGGCGCGGCGCACGATCGCCGCGTTCTGCTCGAGGAACGACAGGCGCGACTCCGTGAGGCCCTCTGAGCTGCAGGCGCACACCACGACCACGTCAGCGTCGCGCAGGTCCAGCGGCTCACCGGCGCGCACCGACCCGCTCGCGCCCTGCTCCAGCACCTGCTGCAGGTCCATCACGTGCGACACGACCATCTCGGGCCGGTTGTCGATGATCACCACGTCGTGCGCTTGGCCACCGAGCAGGAGGTTGAAAGCCGCCGATGCGCCCACACCGCCGGCTCCGCCGAAGATGGCCACTTTCACGGCACTAGCTTAAATCGTCAAATCATTTTTGCCAGACCCCTGCCGCGCCGTGTAGGCTCCGGCCTCCATGGCCCAGGGCTCCGGGACTCCGACGGTGCGGGACGCGACGCTCGACGCGATGCGCCGCCACGGCCTCACCACGATCTTCGCGAATCCGGGTTCCACCGAGATCGCGTTCCTGGCGGGCCTGCCCGACGACTTCGAGTTCATCCTCGGCCTGCACGAGGCCGCCGTGGTGGCGATGGCCACGGGCTACGCGATCGGGCGCGGCGAGCCCGCGTTCGTGAACATCCACACCACGCCGGGCCTCGGCAATGCGGTGGCAGCGCTCTCCACCGCGCGCGTGAACCGCGCGCCGATGGTGGTGATGGTGGGCCAGCAGGACCGGCGCCATCTCGCGCTCGAGCCGTTCCTCACGGGGCGGCTGGAAGGGCTGGCCGGCGACTACCCGGTGTGGGTGAACCAGCCGGTGCAGGCGGTGGACGTGCCGGGCGCGGTGGCGCGCGCCGCGTACGAGGCAGCCACGCGGCGCGGCCCCGCGATCGTGATCGTGCCGCAGGACGACTGGCTCGCGCCATACGAGCGCGGCGGCACCGAGGAGCCGGCACCCGCGCATCTGGTGCGCTCGAGTGGCGTGGAGCACGGCGCGGTGGAGGAGCTCGCGGGCCTCTTCGCGGACTCGGAGCGGCCCGCGCTCGTGTCCGGCTACGGCACCTCCGATCAGCGCGGGTGGAACGCGCTGGTGGGCCTTGCCGAGCATCTGAACTGTCCGGTCTGGCAGGAAGCTTTTGGCGGCGCGGCGGGGTTCCCCCAGGACCACGAGCTGTTCGCCGGCTTCCTGCCTGCCGGGCGGAAGCGTCTGCGTGAGACGCTCGCGGGCCACGACCTCGTGGTTGCGGTGGGCGCGCCGATCTTCCGCCAGTACATCTACGAGCCCGGCCCGTTCGTGGAACCGGGCACGCGCCTCGCGATCATCACCGACGTCGCGGAGGAGGCGCACCGCAGCCCGGCCGACCTCGCGCTGCTCGCCCCGCCCGCGGCGGTGTGCGAGATGCTCGTGAGCGAGCTGCCGTCGCGCGAGGGACCGCGGCCGCCGGCGCGGCCCGCGCCCCCGCCCGTGGAGCCGCCCGCCGAGGGCGAGCCGCTACGGGCAAGTCACGTCCTGGCCGCGCTTGCCGAGCGGCTGCCGCGCGACGTGGTGCTGCTCGAGGAGAGCCCGTCGAGCGGTCCGGAGCTGCGCCAGCGCATTCCGGCGCGCGAGCCGCTCGGCTTCCTCAGCGCCGCGATGGGCGGCCTCGGCTTCGCGCTGCCCGGGTCCATGGGCCTGAAGAAGGCGCTGCCCGATCGCCCGGTGGTGGCGATCGCCGGCGACGGCTCCTCCATCTACACGATCCAGTCGCTCTGGAGCGCGGCCCATTACGGCATGGGCTCGCTGATGGTCGTGCTGACGAACGGCCGCTATGCCGTGATGGACCGGCTTGCCGAGATGAGCGGCAAGCAGGGCGTGTGGCCCGCCTTCGACGTCGAGATCTCGGCGCTCGCCCGGCCCTTCGGCTGCGACGCGCGGCGGGTCGAGCGCCACGACGAGCTGATCAGCACGCTCGACGAGGTGGTGCCGACGCTCCGCGAGCGCCGGGAGCCGCTGCTGCTCGAGGTGGTCGTCGCCACCGAGAGCACGTTCTCCCCTTAGTGTCTGATGTAGCCGCTCTTGCGGAGGAACTTCCGCAGGGCCCGCGCGTAGCGAGCGCCGCGCGGCCACGGATCGCCGTGGCCGAGCCCGCCCAGCAGGCCCTGCTTGCGCGCCGAGCGGACCGCCTTCCAGCCGCGCGAGCCATGCCCAAGCAGGTACTGATCCGCCACGTACGCAGCGAGCACGCCGCGCATGTCGCGCTTGTGGCGCATCCTGCCGTGCAGGAGCCGCAGCGTCCTCTTCGCGTCAGCGCGCGCGAGCGCGGGGAAGCTGCGCGTGACGTTGTTCAGCTTGCCGGCGCGGAACTGCCAGATCTGCGGCGGGAACCAGCTGTCGGCGAAGTCGGTGAACGCGTAGGCGAAGCGGTCGTCGAAGCTGCGCAGCTCGGGGATGCCGTCGCCGTTCAGGTCCTTCAGCGTGTACCCCACGTCGCCCCACTGCGCCGGCGTGCCCGTGTAGCTCGTGCCGGTGAAGCGGTAGATCCAGGTGTCCGTGCAGCAGTGCGCGCCGCCTGTGTAGATGTCGAGCAGCACCTCCGGCTCGCCATCGCCGTCCAGGTCCGCGATCTGCAGCGACTTCGCGGGGCCTCCCGACGCTCCCGCCGGCGTGATCCCGCAGCCGTTGCACGGCTCCGGCACATCGGTGTCGAGCATCGTCACCCCGGCTCTCGTGATGGTGAGGTGCGTGCCGGTCACGTCGAAGAGCTGCGAGCCCTGGTTGTAGGTGAGCACGGCCTTCACCGCCCCGTTCGTGGCTGTCTCGCTCTTCTGCGCGGCCGAAGCGGCCGACGGCGCCACCAGCGCTGCCACTAGGACGGTGAGTGTGAGGAGGCGAGCCCGCACGCTGCGATCGTAAGCGGGCTTGCCGCGGTTCGCCAGGGGTCAGGGCCGAAGATGTCCGACGCTTAACCCGAAGCGCTCCGCGAGCCGGTCCGCCACGAGCGAGCGGTGGCACGCCTCCGGGTCGCGCTCCACGCAGAACAGAGCGGCTGCGCCGTCGGCCGGCAGCTCGGCCGCGATCGGCTCGAGGTCGGCGTGGTCGAGGATCTCGCGCACGTACCGCTCCGCGTATTCGGGCGCCAGCCGCTCGCGCGAGCGCTTGCCCACTCCCTGGCGGTCGTCCTCGCGGTACTGGAGCTGGCGCAGCTCCGTGGTGGGCGCGAGCTCGAGGTGGTGCTCGTAGGCGATTCGGGCGCGCGCCAGCGCGTCCTGCAGCCGGCGTGCGTTCGCCCACGAGTACTCGGCGCCGCGCACTCCTCGCCGCTGCCGCACGTCGATGAGGAGGCGCACGTCCGCCTCATGCAGCGCCCCGAGGAAGGCTTCCAGCGTCCAGCCGTAAACCCCGATCGTCACGAGGTCATAGGTCATAGGGTCTTCCTGTGGTCGTCGATGTGGTGTATGACGAGCGGTACTGGTACCCGGAGGAGGGCGGTCAGGTTTGGCTCACCGGGTATCAGCTCGTTGACCGTGAGTCGGATCGCTATCTGGCCCGCGACGCTCCGGAGCTCGCCGACCGCGGTTTGCGGGTGGCCGGCGTGGCCGGCGCCGGGCGCCACCACGCGGATGCGCTCGAGGGCGACGGCGCCGCGCCGGGCGAGCCGCTCGAGCTCCGGCGGGATCCGGGCAACGAACACGATCCGAACGCGATTGCCGTGCACGCCGTCGGAGGGCCGCAGCTTGGCTGGGTGCCACGGGAGATCGCGGCGGAGCTGGCGCCCGAGCTCGACGCAGGCAAGCCCTGGTGCGCCGTGGTGCTGCGGGAGCAGCGCCGCTCGCCCCGCGACCCGCGCAGCGGCCTCACGATGCTGCTCGCGCCCGACGTGGAGTTGCACTTGCGGACGGCTGGGCCGTAGGCTCCCGCGAATGTCGCTCACTGGACAGGTGCTGCGCGTGCACGAAGCCATCTACAAGGCCACCGACGGCCGGCTCGGGCACAACATGATCGGCGTCCCCTGCCTGCTGCTCCGAACCACCGGCCGCAGGTCCGGCCAGACGCGCACCGGCAGCCTCGTGTACGCGCGCGACGGCGATGACTACGTGGTGGTGGCGTCGAAGGGCGGCGCCGACGAGAACCCGGCCTGGCTGCTCAACCTGCGGGCGAACCCGGAGGTGGAGATCCAGGTGGGCCGCAAGCGGCAGCGGGCCCGCGCCAGGGAACTGAAGTCATCCGACGCGGATTATCAGCGGCTCTGGAAGCTCGTGAACGACAACAACCACGGGCGCTACGACGGCTACCAGAAGCTCACGAAGCGCGAGATCCCGCTCGTGGTGCTCACGCCCGTTTAGGAGGCCGCACCACCAGCACCGAGCACGGTGCCCGGTGGGCCACCCGCTCGCTCACGCTGCCCAGCGACTTGAACCCGCTCGTGCCGCGGCACCCAAGCACGATGAGGTCCACGTCCCGTTTCGCGAGCTCGAGGATCCGCTCGACCTTGTCGCCGTCCGGGCGCAGCACGGGGATCTCCTCGCCGCATGCCTCGGCGAGCAGCGCTGCCTCGTCGGCAAGCGCCTGCCGCAGGCCCGCGCCTTGAGACCTCTCCCGCACGGACACGAGGATCGGCTTCGCCCCCGCGCTCGCCGCCATCTGCGCCGCCACGTGCGCCGCTGAGTCGGCTTGCTCGGAGCCGTCGCTCGCCACGAGGAGCGTGCTCGGGCTCCAGTCGCCACCGCGCCGCGGCCGCGCCACGAGCACCGGGATGGGCGACTCGTGCAGCAGGTTGGATGCGGTGCTTCCAAGGATGATCCCGCCGATCCGCGAGCGCATGTGCGGGCCGACCGCCACGAGATCGTGGTGGGCGATGTGCTCCAGGAGCGCCGCCGCCTTGAGCCCCGACTCGAGCACGGTGCGCCGGCTGCTCACCCCAAGCTCGCGGGCGGCCTGGTGCGCCTCTTCGAGCGCGGACTTCGCGCGCGGTGCGCTCACCGATGCCTGCGCGTTCGGACCGTACCCGCGCGCCTCACGCGCGCACACGAGGTCGAGCTCGCCCGTGGAACCCACGAGTCGCGCGCCCTGGCGGACGGCCTCGAGTGCCGACGGACTGCCGTCAACGCCGCAGAGCGCGTACTTGAAGGCGGCGGTGTGGGAGGTCGCAGGCGCCGCCGTGGTTGTGGTCTCGTTGCTCATCACCGCGGCTCCCTTCTCCGGGACTTACAAGCTGAACGTAGACCTCCACAGCCCGCCGCGAATCCGCCCGCGTCACGCAATCGCGTCCGTACTTATCCGAGCGCTACGGGGTGAGGCGGAAGCTGAACCACGTGCTGCGCAGCCGCAGCGCGGTTCGCACCTGCACGCCCGTCGCGTCCACCACTCCGGCGCTGCCGCGAATCTGGACCGTGGCCGCGCGACCTGACGAGTTGCGCGCGGTCACAGCGATGCCCTGGAGATCGCCAAGCAGCAGCGGGCCCAGGCGGCTCGCCGCCTCGCTGGTGGTCATCGTCACGGTCCAGTCGTGCCACGGCGACACGTGGTCGTAGGGATCGCTCACCGAGCGCAGGTACGGCACCGCCGGCCCGCCCCATTCCTCGTCGATCGCGGCCGTGCGTCCGCCCGAGGAGGACGAGAAGTAGGTGGCCGCCACCCCGCTGCCATAGAAGAGCGCGTACGCGCGCGTGGCGTGCACGGCGGACGTGCTCCGCGACGCCTCCGCGGTCACGCCGCGGTACATCTGCGAGCGGGTGTCCGCGTAGACGTCGAACGGCGCCGCGGGTGAGAGGCTGCGAATGGCGTAGGCACGCGCGGCCAGCGCCTGCGCCTTCAGCGCCTCGAGCGGCCAGGCGGCTGGCATCTCCGACGGCACCACGGCGTCGAGGTACTGCTCGAGGTCGAGCCGGTTCACGGCGCTCACGCCGCCGGCGGTCGCAGCCAGCACGAGCGAGCCGCGGTAGCGGCCGCTCATCACGCCGTTCTCCGCTCGACCGCGCAGCCTCACGGTCGACTTCCCCGACACCGTGGCCGGCGAGGTCACGCGCGCCTTCGTCGTGCCGGTGGTGGTGTCCACCACGCGCAGGCCCGCGCCGGCGGGCTCGAACCTGTAGGTGCGCTCGGGCCTCAGCGCGATCGCGGCGCGCCCGGGCGAGCTGAGACGGGTGGCCTCCGCCACGAGCAGGCTCGGGCCCTGCTTGAGCAGCACGCGAATCCGCCGCGCGGCGGTCTTGCGCAGCTTCGTGCCCGGGAAGTAGTGGGACAGGATGTACGGGTAGGTGTGCCGAGTCTTCAGCGCGTAGCCGTACGCGCCGTACTGCGACATGCCGATCCCGTGGCCGTTGCCGTGCCCGTCCACGCGCAGCTCGGCACCCGCCGGAACCGCCGGCCACAGAGCCGCGGCGCAGATGGCCGCGAACACCCACGCGCGACCTTTCACAACCTTCACGCTAGTTCCGAGCCGTGCCGCGGACGACCGTAGTAAGCCGCGCCCCCGCCCGGAGCTTGCGCGGATGGCGCGAACGAGGGTCGGGCATAACTTTCCTTCGTGAGGAAGCTCGAGCGGTGACCCATGTGCTGAACATCCACCGCGGCGCCTCGGCGGAGCACGCCGAGGTGGTTGCTGCGATGAAGCAGCCCTCCTTCTATCCGCACCACCCCGGCGCGGTCGAGCTTCGCGAGACCCACACCTCGGCCGTGTTCCTCGCCGGCGACCGCGCGTACAAGCTCAAGAAGCCGGTGCGCTTCCCCTTCCTCGACTACCGTTCGCTCGCCACCCGGAGACGGATGTGCGCTGAGGAGCTGCGGCTCAACCGGCGCCTCGCGCGCAGCGTGTATCTCGCGGTGCGCTCCGTGGTCCGCTCCCGTGACGCGTATGCGCTCGCCGCAGAAGACGATCCGGCGGCCGTGGACTACGTGGTGGAGATGCGGCGCTTCGACGAGAGCGTCACGCTGGCCTCACGCGTCTCGCACCATGCGGCAGGAAGCCGCGAGATCGACGAGGTGGCCGCGCGCATCGCGTCATTCCACGCGCAGCTCGAGCCGGCAGCCCCGGTGCGCGATCCGCGGCGGGAGGTGAAGCGCACCGCCGACGACAACTTCGCCAGCCTCCTCGAGCTCGTTCCCGCCGCGATGGAGCCCGACGTGGTGGGCGCGCAGCGGTTCTCGGATGCCTTCCTCGTACACCGGCGCGAGATGCTCTTCGAGCGCGCGGCCGGTGGTTACGTACGAGACGGTCACGGCGACCTGCGCGCGGAGCACATCCTGCTCGAGCGGCCGGTGGAGATCGTGGACTGTCTCGAGTTCGATCCCTCGCTCCGGCTCACCGACGTTGCTTCCGACCTCGCATTTCTCGTGATGGACCTGCACCGCCTCGGCGCCCCCGCGCTCGCGCGGGCGCTGGTGGACGCCTACCGCCGCCACGGCGGCAACCCGGGCGACGACGGCCTGCTCGCCTTCTACTGCGCGCAGCGGGCCTGGGTGCGCGCCAAGGTGTCGATGCTGCGAGCCGTGCAGCTCGAGGCCGCCGGCGAGGACTCGCGCGACGCCCAGATCGAGGGGCGCCGGCTGCTCGAGCTGGGGCGCAGATTCGCCTGGCGGGCGCGGCAGCCGCTGATGCTGGTGATCTGCGGCCTGTCCGGGAGCGGCAAGACGCATCTGGCGAACACGCTGGCGAGCGTCTCCGGCTTCGAGGTGCTGAGCTCGGACGTCGCGCGCAAGCGGCTCGCCGGCATCGAGCCCGTGCGCGCCGCCGCTCCCTCGCATTACACCGCGGCCTTCAGCGAACGCACCTACTCGGAGCTGGGCGCGCTCGCGGCGGACGCACTCGAACGCGACGGCGGCGTGATCGTGGACGCCACGTGCCGGCACGCGGACGAGCGCAAGGCGTTCCGCAACACCGCCGGCGAGGCGTTCGCGCACGCGCGCTTCGTGGAGTGCCTCACGCCGACCGCCCTCCGCCTGCGAAGGGTGGAGGCGCGGCAGCCGGGCTCCACGGCATCCGACGCCACCGCGGACATCGCCAGCTCGCAGACCTTCGACGCTCTTGCCGAGCTGCCCGCCGGGCACCACCTCCCGTTGCGGACCGACCGCTCGGTGCACGCATGCGCCGCCGCGGTCGAGCAGTGGCTCGACCAGATGCCCGGCTAAGCGCCGGCGCGGACCGCGGCAAGCTCGCCGGCGTCGCGGGGCACCGGCGCACCGCGGGGCACCACGAGCACCGGGCAGGTGGAGCTCTGCAGGACCTGCGCGGAGACGCTGCCGAGCAGCAGCGCTCCAACCGGCCCGTAGGCCCGGGAGCCGAGCACGAGCAGGTCCACGTCCACCTTCGCCTCGCCGAGCAGAGTTCGCGGCACGGGGCCTCGCATCACGCGCAGGTCCCACGACAGCTCGGCCGGGAGGCTGCCGCACAGGCGCTCGGCGCGCTCTGTGAGCTCCTGCTGCACGAGGTCCAGCACCGTCTTTCGCTCGATTCCGAGGTAGAGGGCCCCGAAGGTGTCCACGATCGCGATCACCCGCAGCGCTGCTCCTGCCTCCTGTGCGATGCGCGCCGCCTCACGGACCGCGAGGGCCGACGCATCCGTGCCGTCGAAGGCGGCGGCCAAGGTACGCAGCTCACCCGCACGTTGGGCGTAGCCCCGCGGCGCCACAGCCACCGGGCACACGGCGCCGTGCAGAAGCTTGGGGGTCACGCTGCCCGGCCCCGGACGTCCACGCGCGCCGCGCCGCGGAGACCCCAGCACCAACACGGCCGGCTGGCGGGCGGCCGCGATCTCGTAGAGCCCGCGCGCCGGGGAGCCGCACGCGTGCGCCACGCGCTCGACGTTCGCGTCCCGGAAGCGCCGGAGCGGCGCTGCGCGCAGCGTGGCCTCTGCCTCGCGGCGGGCGGCCGCGCGCTCGGTCTCGTAGCCCGGCGTCAGCGGGCGCGGGTCGAATGGGTAGACGTCCGCGAGCACGAGCTTGCCGTCCTCGGCCGCGCAGAGCATCTCCCCAAGCGCGAGCGCATCCCGCGCCTGGTCGCTCCCGTCATAGCCAACGATCACGCTGGTCATGGTCCGGACGCTAGACGCCCCCCGCCGCTGCGGCATCCGCCTCGTTCACCGGCATTTCCTGCGGGAAAGTACGGTTCTATGAGCACGGCCTATGATTGCCCGCAGAGGGACCTGGCCCAAAGACCCCCTGAGGGGATTCGTTCGTGAGACCTCTACAAGAAGCGCCCGGCGCACCCCTTCCGCTGGACGCCCTGGACGAGACGAGACTCCGCCGGCTGGTGGACGTCGGTCCGACGCTCGGCGCAGAGCTGCACCTCGACAGCGTCCTCGACCGCCTGCTCACCGTGGCGCGCGAGGTCACGGGCGCTCGCTATGCGGCGGTGGGCGTGCTGGCACCGGACCGCAGGCAGCTCGAGCGCTTCGTCACCCAGGGCGTTGATGACGACACCCGTCGCACGATCGGCGATCTGCCCCGCGGTCACGGCGTGCTCGGCGTGCTGATCCGCGAGCCGGTCACGCTGCGGCTCCACGACGTGCGGGATCACCCTCTGTCCTACGGCTTCCCGCCGGGGCACCCGCCCATGCGCACCTTCCTCGGCACGCCGGTGGAGATCAACGGTCAGGCGTGGGGCAACCTCTACCTCACTGACAAGGAGGGTGGCGGGGACTTCGACGAGGCGGACGAGCAGGCCGTCCAGGTGCTGGCGCGCTGGGCCGGCCTCGCGATCGAGCACGCGCGCTACCACCAGGAGACGGCGGCGCAGCGCGACGAGTTCGCCTACACCAACCGCGCCCTCGAGGCCACCACGCTGATCTCCCGCGCGCTCGGCGCGGAGGTGGATCTCGACGCCACGCTCGAGCTCGTGGTGAAGCGCGGCCGTGCGCTGATCGATGCCCGCTCCATGGTCATCCTGCTGGCCGAGGGCGACGGCCTGGTGATCACCGCGATGGCCGGCGAGGTGTCCGCGGACGTGCGCGGGGCACGGCTGCCCGTGCAGGGCAGCGCGTCGGGGCGCGCGTTCCTCACGCGCGAGGTGCAGCGAGTGGCGGACTTCATCACGCAGATCGAGATGACCTCCCGGCGCGCAGGGCTCGGCCTCTCGGGCGAGCAGTTCGTCAGCGCCGGCGAGCACCCCGCGCTGTTCGTGCCGATGACGTACCGCGGCCGGTCCGTGGGCGTCCTCAACGCGATCGGGAGGACCAGCAGGCAGGGGCAGTTCTCCGACGCCGAGGAGCAGCTGATCCTCTCGTTCGCCGCCAGCGCGGCCACGGCCGTTGCCACGGCGCAGTCGGTGGAGGCGGATCGGCTGCGTCTCAGCCTTCGCGCGATGGAGGAGGAGCGCTCGCGCTGGGCACGCGAGCTCCACGACGAGACGCTTCAGGGGCTCGGCGCGCTCCGCCTGCTGCTGTCCTCCGCGCGCAAGGCGAGCGATCGCGAGGCGCTGGAGACCGCTCTCGGGCGTGCGATCGACCAGGTGGGAGCCGAGATCAAGAACCTCCGCGCGCTGATCAGCGACCTGCGGCCCGCATCGCTTGACGAGATCGGTCTCGGGGCCGCGCTCGAAGGGCTGATCGAGCAGCGGCGCGAGCAGACGTCGCTCACGATCGATTACCACGTGTCGCTGCGCTTGGAGCAGGACGAGGCGCCGATGCGCCTCACCCCGGAGCTGGAGACGGCGATCTACCGGGTGGTGCAGGAGAGCATCACGAATGCCGTGAAGCACGGCGAGGCCACCCGGCTCCGCGTGGAGGTGGTGGAGGACGACCACCACGTGACGGCGGTGGTGGAGGACGACGGCGTGGGCTTCGACGGGCAGCCGTCGGCCACCGGCTTCGGGCTCACCAGCATGCGAGAGCGCGTGGGCCTCGCCGGCGGGGAGCTCGACCTCTCGAGCGAGCCCGGAAAGGGCACCGTCGTGCGGGCGAAGTTCCCCGCTCACCATCTCCCCGCGCCCGGAGACGCCGCGGACGGATTGCGGCTCGCTACGGATAGAGACTCGGGCTAACCACGTTGGCGGGCCGCCGCCCGTCGCATACCGTCCAGAGGGTGACTGATCTGGGAGGCAACCGCGTCAGGACGGTGCTCGTGGGCTACGACGGCCGCTCAGCGTCCGACGACGCCCTGGCGCTGGCCGTACAGCTCGCAGGGCTGCTGGACGCGAAGGTCCTCCTCGTATACGCGTACGACCCGGCCACCGATTCCGCCCCGCAGGGCGTGCGAACCGGCGCTGACTCCGCCCAGCGCGCCGCCAAGGAGATCCTCCAGCGCGGCATGCGCTCGCTGCCGTACGGCGTGCCGGCCGATTGCGTGGCGGTGCCGCGCGTGCCTGCGGCACACGTGCTGCAAGAGCTGGCGGAGACGGAGAGCGCCGCGCTCATCGTGCTCGGCCCCACCGAGTTCGGCCCGCTCAGCCGGTTGCTCGTGGGAAGCGCAGCGGAGCGGCTGGTCCAGAACGCGCCCTGCCCCGTGGCGGTGGCGCCGCGCGACTACCGGCTCGGCCACGCTGAGCGCATCGAGCGGATCGGCGTGTGCTGGGACGGCTCGCCCGAATCCGAGCACGCCCTCGACTTCGCCGGCGAGCTGGCCGGGGAAGGGCCGGTGGGGCTCTACCTCTACAGGGTGATGCAGCCGCTCGTGCTCGCCTATCCGAGTACTCCCGACAGTGAGATCGCATATGAGGAATCGAGCACCCAGGCGGCCGAAGAGGCGCTCGGGCGCGCGCGTAATCGCGTTTCGGCCCGGGTAGTGACGAGCGCGAAGGTGCTCCGTGGAGACCCGGCAAAGCAGCTTTCCGACCAGGCGCTGAGCGACAAGCTGCACCTCCTGGTGCTCGGCTCCCGCGGGTTCGGGCCGCTCAAGCGCACCCTGCTGGGCGGCGTGTCCGATCGCGTGATGCGCCTGGCCGCGTGCCCGACACTGATCGTGTCTCGCGCCGCTGCCGCCGGACCCCAGGCCACCACGGCCGTGGCGCAGGCGTGACGGCCCCTGGCGCAACCACCAGCTATCCCGCGCACCGCGAGGTGGACGTCGCGCTGCGTGACGGCTCCACGGCCCGCGTGCGGCCCGTGCGCGCGCAGGACCGCGACGGGCTGCGTGACTTCCTCGCCGCGCTCTCCACCGACTCCCGCGCCTTCCGCTTCTTCGGCGGAGGAACCAACCTCGAGTGGGCGGCCGACTGGGCGGTGGACGTGGACTACGTGAACCGCTACGGACTCGTGGTCACCACGGGAGCGGACGAGCGGATCATCGGGCACGCGGCCTACATGCGCACGGACAACCGCACGGCCGAGGTGGCGTTCGAGGTGGCGGACGAGCTCCAGGGGCAGGGCATCGGCACGATCCTGCTCGCCCACCTGGCGCAGGCGGCGCAGGACGCGGACATCCCGGTGTTCACGGCGGTGGTCCTGCCGTCGAACCACAAGATGATCGACGTGTTCCGCCAGAGCGGCTTCCCGGTGGAGGTGAGGGCGCTCCCCGACGCGCTGCACATCACCGCGCCCACGTCCGCCACGCCTGACGCGGTGGCGCGCTTCGACGAGCGCGACAGCGTGGCCGCCACCGCTGCGCTGCGGCACGTGCTCGAGCCGGACTCCGTGGCCGTGATCGGCGCCTCCCGCAAGCGCGGGAGCGTGGGCGGCGAGCTCTTCCACAACCTGCTTCAGGCCGGCTTTCACGGCCCTGTGTACCCCATCAACAGGCAGGCGCGGGTGGTGCAGTCCGTGCCCGCGTACAAGAGCCTTGCGGACGTGCCGGAGCCGGTGGATCTCGCGGTGATCGCGGTGCCCGCAGCCGACGTCCTCGACGCCGCGCGTGAGTGCGCGGAGAAGGGCGTGCACGCGCTTGTGGTGATCTCGGCCGGGTTCGCCGAGGCGAACGACGAGGGCCGCGCGGCCCAGCGCGAGCTGCTCAGGATCTGCCGCGCGTCCGGAATGCGGCTCGTGGGGCCGAACTGCCTCGGCGTGCTCAACACCGCGCCCGGCATCCGCCTCAATGCCACCTTCGGCCCGACCTTCCCGCCTTCGGGCGGGGTGGGCTTCATGTCTCAGAGTGGCGCTCTCGGCCTCGCCGTGGTGGCGGAGGCCGAGCAGCTCGGGCTCGGGCTCTCCTCGTTCGTGTCGGTGGGCAACAAGGCCGACGTGTCGGGCAACGACGTGCTCAGCTACTGGGAGAGCGACGACGCCACGAGCGTGATCCTGCTGTACCTCGAGTCGTTCGGAAACCCGCGCAGGTTCGCGCGCATCGCGCGCCGGATCGGCACGAAGAAGCCGATCGTCGCGGTGAAGAGCGGACGCTCGATCGCGGGCGCAAAGGCGGCGGCGTCCCACACGGGCGCCCTGCTGGCGAGCAGCGACGCCAACACTGAGGCGCTCTTCCACCAGAGCGGCGTGATCAGGACGGACACGCTCGGCGAGCTCTTCGACGTGGCGTCGCTGTTGTCGGGCCAGCCACTCCCGCGCGGCAGCAGGGTGGCCGTGCTCACGAACTCGGGCGGGCCGGGAATCATGTGCGCCGACGCGTGCGAGGCGGAGGGGCTCAAGCTGGCGGCGCTCGCGGAGGACACGACCGAGACGCTGCGCGCCCTGCTGCCCGCCGAGGCATCGCTTGCGAACCCCGTGGACATGATCGCCACCGCCTCGACCGAGCACTATTCGCAGGCTCTGAAGGCGGTGGCGGCCGATCCCGGCGTGGACGCCGCGATCGTGATCTACACGCCCGTGATGGGCAGCTCCGCCGGAGAGGTGGCCGCGGCGATCGCGGACGTGTCTCAGAACTCGCCCGTTCCGGTGCTCGCCGTGCTCGTGACCGCCACGGCCGCGCAGGCTCCACTGTCCGCGGTCGGGGTGCCGAGCTACGAGTTCCCGGAGGAGGCGGTACGCGCCCTCGCGCGCGCCGTGCGCTACAGCGAGTGGCGCTCGCGCAGCGAGGAGCCACCCGACCCGCCGGACGGCTGCCAGCCCGGCAGGGCGGCGGCGGTGATCGCCTCCGCCCTCAGCTCCGGCCGGTCGCGCTGGCTCGAGCCGGACGAGGTGGCCACGCTGCTCGAGGCGTACGGAATCCGGATGGCTGAGTGGCGCATCGTGAACAGCCCGGCCGCCGCCGCGCACGCGGCGCGCGAGATGGGCGGCCAGGTGGCCGTGAAGGCGATCTCGCCAACGCTCGTGCACAAGACTGAGGCCGGGGCTGTGGAGCTCGGGCTGAAGGGCGGCCGGCCCGTGGAGCGCGCGGCGCGCGACATGCGCGCGCGTGTGCGCGAGCAGGGGCACGAGGTGGAGGGCTTCCTTGTGCAGCGCATGCTCGAGGGCGGCGTGGAGATGCTGCTCGGCGTGGTGAACGACCCGGTGTTCGGCCCCGTGGTGGCGTGCGGCGCCGGCGGGACCGCCGCGGAGCTCCTGAAGGACGTGTCCGTCCGCCTCACGCCGGTGAGCCAGCGGGATGCGCGGGACATGCTCCGCGCGCTGAAGAGCTTCCCGCTGCTCGACGGCTATCGAGGCGCCCCGAAGACCGACCTCGACTCGCTCGAGGACATGGTGATCCGCGTGGCCGCGCTGGTGGAGGCGCACCCGGAGATCGCGGAGATGGACCTCAACCCAGTGATGGCAACTCCGGACGGCGCGGCTGCCGCCGACGCACGGATCCGCGTGGACCTGGCGGCGCCGCGGCGGCCGTGGCCGTCGGTGTGACCACGCGCGTGCCGGCGTAGCCGTCGAGCGCGAGCGCGGCGTCGTCGAGCGCCGCGATCACCGCGAGCCTTCCCGTGCGCTCGACGAAGCGGCATGCCGCCTCCGCCTTGGGGCGCATGGAGCCGGCCGGTAGGTCCATCTTCCGCAACTCGTCGGTGGTCACCTCGGCGATCGGGCGCGCGTCCGGCGAGCCGAACTGCTGCTGGACACCCGGTACGTCGGTGAGCAGGAGCAGGGCGTCGGCTCCGAGCTCTGCCGCGAGCAGCGACGCCGCGAGGTCCTTGTCGATCACCGCCTCGACGCCGCGGAGAACGCCCTGGCGCTCGGTCACCGGCATGCCACCGCCACCGCCGCATATCACCAGCACGCCCGCGTCCACGAGCAGCCTGATCGTGGCGAGCTCGACGATCCGCTGCGGCTGTGGCGAGGGCACCACGCGGCGCCAGTAGCTGCCGTCGGGCGCCACGCTCCAGCCGCGCTCCGCGGCAAGCCGGGTGGCCTCCTTGGCGGAGTACACGGGACCCACGGGCTTGGTGGGATGAGCGAAGGCAGGGTCGCTCTCGTGCACCACCACCTGCGTGAGCAGCGTGGCGATAGGGCGTTGCGGCAGGAGGTTCCCGAGCGTCTGGTCGAGCATGTAGCCGACCATTCCCTCGCTCTCCGCCACCAGCACGTCAAACGGATACGGCCGCACACGCTCATACGCCTCGGCCTGCAGCGCGAGCAGCCCCACCTGCGGCCCGTTGCCGTGGGTGAGGACCAGCTCGTGATCGAGCGCCAGCTCGGCGAGCGTGGTGGCCGCGCGCGCCAGGTTGCGCCGCTGCGCCTCCGCCTCGGCGGTTTCCCCCCGCCTGAGGAGTGCGTTTCCACCAAGTGCCGCCACCACGCGCATGTCACGCCTCCCGCTCGATTGGACAGGACATGCATCGCGGCCCGCCGCGCCCGCGACCGAGCTCGGCTCCCGCGATGGTGATCACCTCGATGCCCTCGCGCCGGAGCCTCGTGTTGGTATCCACGTTGCGCTCGTACGCCACCACCACTCCGGGAGCGAGCGCGAGCACGTTGTTGCCGTCGTCCCACTGCTCGCGCTCGGCCTCGTAGCGGTCGCCCCCGGTCTCGAACAGACGAAGGGACGGCATGCCGAGCGCACGCGCCGTGGCGGCGAAGAGGTCGGGCTCATGCTCCACGCGGATCCCGTCGCCCGACGGGCGCAGGCTGTAGCCCTCGAGCGAGTCGCGCAGCTCTGGGTAGATCGTGAAGGCGTCGCGATCGACCATGGTCATCACCGTGTCGAGGTGCATCGCGGAGCGCCGAGCGGGCATCGCCACGGCGATCACCTGTGTGGCGGCGCCTGCCGCGAACAGCCGGCGGGCCAGCAGCTCCACGCCGGCGGGCCGGCTGCGCTCGCCCATCCCGATGAGCACGCATCCGTTGCCGATCACGAGCACGTCGCCGCCCTCGAGCTGCGCGGGACCTCCGAGCCCCTCGCTCCACTTCTCGTGAGGCGCGTCTGCGAACAGCGGGTGATGGCGGTAGATCGCCTCGAGGTGCACCGCCTCGCGCCTGCGCGCCCGCATCGCCATCGAGTGGATGGACACGCCTCCGTAGATCCACGCCGATGTATCCCGCGTGAAGAGGTGGTTGGGCAGCGGCGGAAGCACGAAGCCGTCGAGCAGCGGCGCGAGCGCTACGAGCGAGCCGCTCTCGAACGGAACGTCGTCGCGGAGGATGCCGCCGATCAGGCGCTCAGCCAGCTCGTGCGATGGAAGGCTCGCGAGCCATTCGCGCAGAGCGGGACCGAGGTCGAGCCCGAGGGGCACCGCCGCGAGCGTCTGGTCGAGCACCTCCTCGCGCGCCGCGGGCAGCGCCAGCGTCTCAGCGAGGAGTTCGTGGAGGTAGAGCACCTCCACGCCGCGGTCGGCGAGCGCGTCTGCGAAGGCGTCGTGCTCCTGCCGCGCGCGCTTGGCCCAGAGCACGTCGTCGAACAGGAGCGCCTCCTTGTTCGTCGGCGTGAGCCGCTTGAGCTCGAGGTCGGGTCGGTGGAGCAGGACCCGCCGAAGCGTCCCCACCTCCGATCCCACGTACAGCCGGGGCTTGGCCGTAGGGATCGCACTCGGTGCTTCGACCAGCTGTCGCATTGCCCACAGGATGGGCGGACACCGCCGGGGCGGCATCAGGGTCCACCCCGGTCTTGATCCGTGCGCGCTACTGAGGGCGCGTCACTCGTCTGACGGCGCCGGCAGCCACTTGAGGCGCTCGTCTTCGAGGTCGCCGCGCAACGGCACCTCACCCTCGTCGGACAGCACGCGGCGAAGCTCCAGGTAGTCGCGCGTGTCCGCCACATCGTGCACGCGCACGATCGCGGCGCCGGCGTCCACCCCCGCCCCCACCGCCGCGAGCGTGCCGGCGAGGCGGTCCTCGGGCTCTCGCCCCGTGATCGCGCCGATGAAGTACTTGCGCGACACGGCGAGGAGCACGGGCCGCCCCAGCGCCTGGAGCTCCGGGAGCCGCCTCAGCACGTCCACGGTCTCCTGCGGCGTCTTCGCGAAATCGGGCCCGGGGTCGAGCACGATCTGCTCGTCCCCCACCCCGCGGTCGCGCGCGACGATCATCCTCCGGCGCAGGAACGCGAGCACGTCCGCCATCGGATCCTGGTAGCCGGGGAAGTGCTCCTCCTTCGGCGCTGCCGCGGTGTGCATCAGCACGAGGCCGGCGCCAGAGCGTGCCGCGACGTCGGCGAGGCCCACGTGGGCGAGGCCGCTCACGTCGTTGATCAGGGCGGCCCCGGCATCCACAGCGGCTTCGGCAACCTCCGGCTTGAACGTGTCCACGGACACGAGCACGTCCCGGCGCGCGAGCTCCTCCACGAGCGGAGTGACGAGGCCACTCTCCTCCGCCGCGCTGCGCGGCGGGCGATCGGTACGGCCCGATTCGGCGCCCACGTCGATGATGTCCGCGCCGTCGCCACAGAGCGCGAGCGCGTATTCGAGCTGCTCGTCGAGCGTGTGCAAGGGGACGCTGCTGGCGGTGGAGTCGTCGTTCACGTTCACGATTCCCATGATCAGCGGCGGCTTGCCGGACAGGTCGAGCACGCGGTCGCGCAGGCGCAGCCTCATCGCTCCACCTGGTACCTGAGGAGCGCCAGCCCGTTCACCTCGGCGGCGGAGCCGAGGCGCAGGCGCACGGGCTCGCGCAATGGCGCGCCGGCGACGATCGTGAGCGACTCGCCGGCGCCCGCGATCCAGGGCGACACGCTCAGGAAAACAGCGTCCACGAGCCCCTCTGCGAACAACGTGCCGTTCAGCGTCGGCCCGCCTTCGCACACCACCTTCCCCACGCCGTGCTCGGCCTTGAGCCGGCGCAGCAGCGGGGCGAACTCGAGCCGCCCGTCGGTCGCATGGCCCTGCAGGTACTCCACCTCCGCGGGGTCGCCGGGGAGCCGGCCGTCCGCGGAGGTGAGAACCAGGAGCGGGCGCGGACCGGTCTCGCGCAGGGCGTCCACGTCCGGATCGATGCGCAGCGATGCCGACGCGATGCAGAGCAGCGGCTCGCGGGGCAGGCCGCGCGCCTCCCGGTCCTCCCGCAGCTCGTCTGGCAGCAGCCGGCCATAGCCCTCGCGCCGCACGGTGGAGGCGCCCACCAGCACGGCGTCCGCCTCGGCGCGGAGCGCGTGCAGCTCCGCCTGGTCGTCCGCCGAGGTGAGAGCACCCACCCGCCCGCCGAGCGTGGCCTTGCCGTCCACCGACGCGACCATGTTGATGCCCAGGAAGGGCAGGTCCCGCTGAGGGTCCGCCTCGAACATGGCGCGAAGCCTATGGACCGCGGGCCCCGGACCGGCACGTACGTGTGCTGACAAGCCGGGGACAGCCCTGCAAAACCGGGTAATAGCGCGGCGTGGCAAGGCTCCGAGAACATCCGATCGCAACCACGGCCTTCGCGTTTCTGCTCGCCGCTGCCACGGTGGCGGCGATCGCGGGCGCATATGGCTTCGGCAGGTTCGCCGATGCCTGGACGCACCTGGAGCCTGCCTGGATCGTGCTATCGATCTGCGCCTCGCTGCTCGCCCCCGGCGCGTACGTGCTCGCCTACCGCGCGGTCGCGCGCGCGCATGGCGGACCGGAGCTCGAGCCGGGGATGGCTGCGCGCGTGGTGGCGGCGGGGTTCGGCCCGTTCGCGGTGGGCGGTGGTTTCGCGCTCGACAAGCGGGCGCTCCAGACGCTGGACAGCAGGTCCGGTCGCGCCGCCACCGTGCGGGTGCTCGGACTGGGCGCGCTCGAATGGTCGCTGCTGGCGCCAGTCGCCTGGCTCAGCGCGATCGTGCTGCTCATCACCGGCCGTCCGCACGCGATGCCGTCCCTCCTGTGGCCGTGGATCATCGCGGTGCCGATCGGCTTCGGCATCGGGCTCTGGCTGGCCGCACCCAGCCGCCGCGATCGCTTCACCGCGCCCGGCCGCCCTCTCGCCAGGCTCGGCCTCACGCTCCGCGGCGTGGGTGTTCTGCATCTGCTCGCGCGGGACATCGCCACCTGCTGGATCGCCTGGGCTGGGGCGGCGCTCTACTGGATCCTCGAGATCGCCGCCTTCTACGGCGCGCTCCGCTTCGTCGGCCTGCACCCGGGCGCCTGGGCCACGATCCTCGCGTACGCCACCGGCTACGCGCTCACGCGCCGCTCGCTGCCACTCGGCGGCGCCGGCGCCACCGAGGCGCTGATGACGTTCGCCCTGCACTGGGTCGGGCTTCCGGTGCCCAGCGCGCTGGCGGCGGTGGTGGTCTACCGCAGCGGGAACTTCGTGCTCCCCATGATCCCCGCGCTCATGGCGCGGCGGCACGTGAAGCCATTGATCGACGCGGCGGAGGACGACGGTAGCGAACGCACGGCCGCCGGGCGTCAGCGCTCGCGGGCGTTCGTTCGCCCGCCCGAGCGCTCGTCCGCGTAGTCTCGATCCTCCTCCTTCATGATCGCCTCCGAGGCGGCTGCCGCCGCCACATCACGGCCGTAGCTCTTCAGCGCCGGCAGCAGCAGGAGGCCGTTCAGCGCGAGCGGGATGAGCATGATGAGGAACGCGATCTCAGCACCGTGAGCCTTGCCGCCCGAGCCCGCGAAGGTGTCCGCCAGGACACCGAACGCGAGCGGGCCGGCGGTCTCGGCGGCGGCTCGCGCAACGGTGCGGGCGCCCTCGGCGCGGCCGCGCAGCGCCCAAGGCACGACGTCGAGGCGCGCGGCATCGATCGTGGGATTGGGCGCGGAGAACGCGGCCGTGCCGATGAAGAAGAGCGGCAGCGAGATCATCAGCGAGGTGGAGATCAGGCCGGGCGCCAGGAACAGCGGGGCGGCCGCAAAGCCCACCACGCCCACGAGCACGCGGGCGTTGAGCCGGCCCTTCGACATGAGCTTGTCCGCGATGCGGCCGCCGGCCACCACACCCACGATCGCGCCCACGCCCACGAGCGTGAAGAGCGTGGATGCCACCGACTGGCTGAGGCCGAAGTGGCCGCGGGCGAACACGATCGCGAACGTGCGCAGCCCGCCGAAGAAGAAGTAGCCGATGGCTGACGCCAGCACCAGCAGGACGTTCGTGGGAATGCGGAACACGTAGACGATCGCCCGCCAAAGGGACATGTGGCGCGCGTCCGCGCCCACCACCGCGTTTGGATTCGGCTCCTCCCCCAGCTCCTGGGCCACCTCGCGTGCGGGATCCTGCTGCGGTCGCGGGTTCCGTGTCTGGGCGCCGCGCCGCGGCTCGGGGAGATGCCGCCACAGCAGCCACGCCACGAGCGCGGACGGGAGCGCCAGCAAGATGAAGGCGAACCGCCACGACAGCACGCCGGCCACGTTGCCGCTGATGAGAAAGCCCACGCCCGAACCCACGAGGTCGCCCGTGAGGATGTAGCCGAACACGCGCGCGCGGCGATCCTCCGGGAAGAGGTCACCCGTGAGCGACGCGATCGCGGGGCCGGCGGTGGCGAGCACGATGCCGAGCGCCACGCGGCTGATAAGCAGCATCGTGAAGGAGCCGGCGAGTCCGGTCCAGATCATCGCCACGCCCCAGAGCCCAACGCTCCCCGCCAGCAGCCTCACCCGGTTGGTGCGGTCCACCAGGGCGCCGGCGGGGACGGTCGCAAGAGCGCTGAGAGCCGTGGCCGCCGCCGCCAGCACGCCCACCTCCGTGTTCGTGATGACGAGCTGGTGCTTGAGCTGGGCGGCGGTCGCGCCGAGCGTGGCCTTGTCCGCCGAGTCGAGCCCGAGGACGGCCCCGAAGAGGACCACGGCGCGGGTGGCCGCGCCTCCACCCGCGGTCTCGCGGAGCCGTGCACGCAGCCGGTTGAGCGGGCGCGCGAACGGCTTCCGGGAAAGAAGAGACGACTCCACCGAATGGGGCTACCCATCCGCCGCTTCGCGCTCGCCGGGCCCTGAGGGGCGAGTCAGGGAGCTGACAAAGCTAGGCGGGGCGGCTGCGCCAGTGCTGCGGGATGTCCGGGTGCTCCAGGAAGAGGATCTCGTCGTCCGCGCCCGCCGCCGCAAGCGCGTTCCACACCTTGTTCAGGGCCGCCTCGCGATCGTCGGCGTCGACCGTGACGTCGAACACGCCGGTGTCCGCCTCCGGCCGTCCCACGCGCGCGTCCTTCAGCTGCTTGGCCAGACGCTCGTAGGCCGCATCGGCGTCCGCGCCGGGCTGGTCGACCACCAGCGTCACCACCTGGTCGCTCATCGGCGGGGACGATAACGACGTCACTGCCCGAGCGCGTAACGCTCGATGTCCGAGTTGAGCGCCTCCTGCGCGCTGTAGTAGCCAATGTGCGTGTAGGTCTTCTTGCCCGATGGCGAGAAGTAGATGGTGATCGGCAGTGCCTGTGCGTTGCCGAACGAGCTGGCGATCGCGCCGTTTGAGTCGGTGTAGCTCGGATAGCTGAGCGGATGGCCGCGGAGGAACGACGCGGCGTCGCCCCGGCTGTCGCTCACGTTCACGCCGAGGAACGCCACTCGCTTGCCGTAGCGGGCGGAAGCCTGCGCGAGCAGCGGGAACTCGTTGCGGCAGGGCGGGCACCACGATGCCCATTCGTTCACCACCACCGGGCGGCCGTGCAGCGCGGCGAGGCGCGCCTTGAAGGCATTCATCCCGCCGCCGAGCAGCGTGTCGGCCTGTGAATGCAGACTCGCCAGCGGCGCAGGCGAGCCGGCGAGCGCGCGCTTGAGCTCTGCGGCGGTGGGCGCCTTGGCGGTGCTCTGCCCCGGCGAGGTCGTGGCGTCGTAGCGCTGCTTGAGCGTGAGGAGGTCGGCGAGGGCGGCCTTCGGCGTCCACGGCGCCTGGGGGTGGCGGAGGTTCTCCTGCCCGTGCTCGTTCAGGAGCGGGCGCAGCGGCGGCGCAAGCTTTCCGCCCACCGACGGCATGCCGACAGCGCCCACCCGCCAGTGCCCGTGCGGATCGAGGATGAAGAGCCCGTCGGTGTGCTCGACGTCGAAGCGTTCCGGCCTGTTCGTGAGCCAGTCCACGTCCGCCGGCTTGCCCTGCGGCACGCGATGGAAGTACACGCCAAAGAACTTCCACATCCTGGTGAGCTGCGCACGGCTGCCGGTGAGCAGGCGGAAGTGGAGGCCCGTCATCTTCTGGTAGGCGCGAAGCCGGGCGGGGGTGTCGCGCCAGGGATCGATGCTCACCTCCGCCACCGTCACCTGGCTGCCCAGGCCGATCTTGGCCACCGCGGACTGCACCCGCTCGAGCGCCGCTGTGGTCATGGGACACACCTCGTGGCAAAGCGTCATCGAGGGCGCGAACACGAGGTAGCGCCCCCGGAAGGATGAGAGCGGCGTGGGCTTGCCGCGCTCGTCGATCAGCGTGAGGTTCGGCACCTGCCTGTCGAGCAGCGTTCCAACGGCGAGGCGGCCGTTGCCAATGGTGCCCGACTGAACGGCGGGAGCGGGTGACGGCGGCCAGACCCGCGACACCACGAAGTCCGCGACGATCAGAAGAAGCGCGAAGAGGGCCGCGAACGTGACGAAGCGCTGCGTCTTTGTACGAAGCACCTGTCACACCATAGGACGGTGCTGAGATCCTCGTACCATCAGCGGAGGTGCGCCGGATTTCGAAGTCCGTCCGGCTGCTTGCGGCGCTGTGCTTGGCCGCCGGCGCCGTCCTCATCCCGCTCGGCCTGCAGGACCATCCGCATGCGGCGGCGCCCGCCGGCCACGGCCTCTATGCCGAGCGACTCACGGTGAACTTCCGCGGGCGGCCCGCACCGCCGTTCCGCCTGCGCGACGGGATTGGCGGCGCCATGCTCGACCCGCGGAGCCTGCGCGGGCATCCCTACCTCGTCAGCTTCATCTACACGCACTGCACGGACACCTGCCCGTTGATCGGCACGGAGATCCGGCAGGCGTTCCGCGACCTCGGCCCCGCGGCGCGGCGCGTGCGTGCCGTGGGAATCAGCGTCGACCCGGGCGGCGATACCCGGGCTTCGGTGCGGCGCTGGGTCGCGCGTCTGCGCGAGCCGCCGCAGTTCCGCTACCTGATCGGCACGCGCGCCCAGCTCTTGCCCGTGTGGGATCGCTACTTCATAGACGCGCAGCTGCCGGCGTACACCGGTGGCACCCACACGTCGATCATCTACCTGGTGGATTCGAGGGGCATGATGCGCGGCTCCTATAACGCCGCGGCACCCCTGAATGCGGCGCACATCGCGCACGATCTGCGCACCGTCGGCCGACTATAATTCCTAGTGGATGGCTAGGACTTATCGACTCGACCACTTCACCAAGGGCACAGGCGCCAGCGTCACTCCGCTGGACGAGGATGCTCGGCCGGAGCGCGATGCGCCGCTGAAGACGGTCCGCCTCGGTGGCGGGGCGCCGCCCAAGCCGAAGAAGCGCGCCGGCGCGGTGAAGACGTCCACCGCCCTACCGGCGGGCCACGTGCGCAAGAAGAGCACGGGCGAGATCGGGAAGGTGCAGGCGATCGACCCGAAGGCGGGCACGGTAACCGTGCGCTGGCTGCGCGGCGGCCGCACCTCCACGGTGGCGATCGATTCAGTCACCCGGCGCTGAGCCGGCCCCCTCAGCGCACGACGAGCACGTCGCAGGGCGCGACCACCTCACCGAGCAGCACCTCGGCATTGCGCTGCTCTCGCAGCACGTCCCTGATCGGCGGCGCGATCTCCCCCTCCGACAGGATCCCGGTGGCCACCTGGTACAGAAGCGGCTGGAAGAGATGGTGGTTGGTGCGGTCGATCACCGTCACCTGCGCGGTGCTGTGCTTCAGCGCACGCGCGGCTAACAACCCCGCGAACCCGCACCCCACGATCACCACGCGATGCTGAGCGGCGCTCATCGGCTCTGCCCAGCGCCGGTGGGCTCAGGCGGCGCATAGGTCATGCGCGAGAGCCGGCGTGCGCGGCCCTCCTCCTCCGCCTCGCGGAGCGCGGCGCGGAAGCGCCCAGGACCCCAGTAGCGGGCGCCCACGGCTTCGGCAAGGTCGTCGCGGTCGGTGGGGCCGCGCTCGTCGAGCGCGCGTTCGATCGAGTCGATCTCCCGGTCGAGATCCTGCTCGGCTGTCGGGGCCCAGCGGCTGGCGGTACCAACCATGCCCGGTGAGTACAGCGTGCTGCTCGGCCCTGGGCGAAAGCGCCTGAGACCCTCGTGCTCGCGGGCCTGCCGGCGGGCGATGCGGCGGCGGATGCGCTCATCGCGCTCGTGCGCCGCGCGCTCTCGTTCCGCCGCCTGTGCGCGCGCATGCTCGGTCTGCTCGGCGGCCGCCTCCCGCCCGCCGATCGCCTCGGCGGTCACGCGGTGGCGTGCCGCGTCCACGCGCTGCTCGGCCGCGAGGGCGCGCTCCTGGTGTGCGTCGGCCTCGCCCTCGTAGCGATCGGCGTCCTGCCTGTTGCGCTCCGAGCGGGCCACGTGCGCCTGCGCGCGCGCATCGTGCATCTGGGCCCACGCCTCGTACATCTCCACCTGGGCCCGGGCAACGTCCCCCGCGGGGCCCTGCTGCCCGTCCGCCTCACCGCGTGTCTTGTCAGCGAGCGCGCGCTGCTCGCTCGCCCGGGCGCGCTCTGCCGCCGCCTCCGCGAGCTCCGTGTGCAGCTCGGAGTCGGCCCTGTTCTCCGCCACCAGCGCCTCGGCGCGCTCCTCGTCCACCTGCGCACGCTGCTCCGCGGCCGCGGCGCGGTCGAGCGCAACCTGCCGCTGAGCGCCATCGGTCGCCCTATCCGCGGCAGAGCGCCGGTCGTGCACTCCCGCGCGCTCGTCGAGGCCCTTGGCGCGCAGTTCCGCCACCTCGGCGAGCACCTCTTCGGCGCGCAGGCGGTCCGCGCCGTCCGACTTCGCGGTGAGCTCGTGAACGGCCGCGCGGTGCTCGGCGGCGCGGGCGCGCTCCTCCTCGGCTCGCTGGCGGCAGCGGAGCGCCTCGAGCTGCTCGGGGGCGAGCTCCGGCGGCGGAGCTGGTTCCTGCGTCTCCGCGGAGCCACCGCTCTCCGCGTCGGCCACCGTGAGCGGCTTCGCGATGTCCTCGAGCGGCACGCCCTCGGCCTTCACCCCGAACAGGAGCTCGGCCAGGCCGCCCAGCGCCATCACAGCCGCGCCCACGAAGAAGCCGATCGCCACCGCGCTCTCGCCCCGGTCGATCAGGTTGCCGAACAGCGCCAGCCCGATGATCCCCCCGAGACCTGTGCCGAGCGCGTAGAAGAACGCGATCGCGAGCGCGCGCGTTTCCATCGGGAAGATCTCGCTCACCGTCAAATACGCGGCGCTCGCACCGGCGGAGGCAAAGAAGAAGGTCACGCTCACGAGCGCGATGAACGACCACTCGGTGAGGTGGCCGCCGAGCATGAACACCGCCAGCACGACCGTGAGGCCCGACGAGATGAGGTAGGTGCCCGCGATCATCGGGATGCGGCCCAGCGTGTCGAACAGCCGGCCGAGCAGGAACGCGCCAAGGAAGTTCCCCACCGCAAAGATCACGATGAAGCCGGGCACCGCGCCCGACGACACCCCAAAGAACCGGTTGAGGATGTTGCCGAGGTTGAAGGTCACGGCGTTGTAGAGGAACGCCTGCCCGACGAAGAGGGCGATGCCGAGCGTTGCTCGCTTCGGGTAGAACCGGATCGCGACCTTCGCGATCTCGCGAAACGGGATCGACGCGCGCTGGCGGACCGTGATGCTGGCACCGGGCTCGGGCAGATCACGGTGGGTCTGGCCGCGCACGTCCGCCTCGATCCCGTCGACGATGCGCTCGGCCTCGTCGTCGCGGCCGTGGATGAAAAGCCAGCGCGGACTCTCCGGCACGCTGCGGCGCACCAGCAGGATCGTCAACCCGAGCAGGGCGCCAACGCCGAATGCGAGCCGCCAGCCGAAGTCCCTCGCGAACACGGCGGTGTCGAGGAACCAGAGGCCGGCAACGCCGCCGATCGCCGAGCCCACCCAGTAGCTCCCGTTGATCGTGATGTCCACCTGGCCCCGGTTGCGCGCCGGGATCAACTCGTCGATCGCGGAGTTGATCGCCGAGTACTCGCCTCCAATGCCCGCGCCGGTGAAGAAGCGGCAGAGGAAGAAGTACCAGGGGGCGAACGAGAAAGCTGTGAGAACGGTCGCCAGGATGTAGACGCTCAGCGTGATCATCATCAGCTTCTTACGGCCGTAGCGATCGGTGAGCTGACCGAAGAACAGGGCACCGATGCACGCGCCCGCCACGTAGATCGACGCCGCGGTGCCGATCCCACCCGGTGTGATCGCGATGCCGCTGCCGTGCTCGGTCAGCCGCGCGCCGGCCTCGCGGTGCCGTACCGCGAAATTCAGTCGTAGTCGTAGAAGCCGCGTCCGCTCTTCACGCCGAGACGACCCTCGTCGATCATCTCCCGGACCAGCTTGCGCGGACCCTCCGGCAGGCCCGTGCGCACGGACGCGTAGTGCTCCTCGATGTTCAGGACGACGTCGAGTCCCACGCGGTCCATGAGGCGGAACGGTGGAATGCCCGGCGCGGTGAAGATCTTCCACATCTCGTCCACGTCATCCGGAGTCGCGACCCCCTCCTCCACCACCATCAAGCACTCACGCTTGATCGCGGCCCAGACGCGGTTGAAGATGAAGCCGTCGCTCTCGCGAAGCACGTGGAACGTCTTAAGCCCGTACTCCGGGATCTTCTTCATCAGCGCGTCGATCACGCCCTCGTCGGTCCTGCCGCAGGACATGAGCTCGACCGAATTGAGCTCCGGCGGCTGCTGGTAGTGCGTGTTCAGCACTCGCTCTGGGCGCTCAACCTTGTCGATCATCTGGCTGGTCGGCAGCGATGACGAGTTGCTGGCGAGAATGGCGTCCGCCTCCGCGAGCTGATCGAGCTGCCCGAAGACCTCGCGCTTGATCTCGAGCCGCTCGGGCACGGCCTCGATCACCATCCACGCTCTGCGCACCGCCTCACCGAGATCGTGGGACGTCTCCACCTGGCCGGTCCGGCCGGCGTCGAGGCCCAGCACATCCCTCACGTGGTCGATGTACTCCACAGCTTCGGCCCGCGCCTTCTTCAGCTGCTCCTCCGACAGGTCGTACAGCCGCACGTCACTGCCGCCCGCCGCGTACACGGAGGCGATCCGCCGCCCCAGGGTGCCCGCGCCGTCGATCGCGATCGGCCTGCTGTCCACATCGCTCGGAATCGAATAGGCCATTGATCCTCCCTTGCTGTCTCCAGAGTCCGCGACATGCACCGCGAGGCGCGCGAGACTGCTGCCCGAACTCGTGGATTTGCAACCGTGTTCCCGGTAAACAAAGACAGATGGCCCGGGACGTACGGATCAAGCGCGTGTACGACGAGGCGGAGGCCGGCGACGGCTACCGCGTGCTGATCGACCGGCTCTGGCCGCGCGGCATCTCGCGCGAGCGTGCTCGGCTCGACGACTGGGCCCGCGAGCTCGCGCCGAGCGACGAGCTGCGCAAGTGGTTCGGCCATGTCCCAGAGCGCTTTCCGGAGTTCCGTGACCGTTACCGGGAGGAGCTCGCCTCGCATCGCGATGAGGTGGACGAGCTACGGCGGCGCAGTGAGAAGGGGCCGCTCACGCTCGTCTACGGCGCGCGCGACCGGGAGCACAACGACGCCGTGGTGCTCGCGGAGCTCATCCGCGAGAAGTAGAAGGGCTCATCTCGGCGGCCGCTCGCGTTTTCGCAGGCGCCGCGGGTCAACGCTCTGCGGCAGGTCCGTGGCCGTGGGCAGGTTGAGGTGGTAGCGCAGCCCCGCCATGCGGATGGTGAAGCACGCGGCCGCCCCGACGATCGGCCACGCTGTGCTGCGATCGCCCTGCCGGTACGCGAGCACGACGATGCCCGCGCCCACCAGCGCAGGGATCGCGTAGAGGCCGCCCTTCAGGACCTCGGGGATCTCGCCCACCAGGACGTCGCGGACCATGCCGCCGCCGATTCCGGTGAGCGCGCCGAGGATGATCGATTCCGCGGTGCCCAGTCCGTAGGCAAGCGCGGTTGCGGCGCCGGTCACGGAGAAGAGCGCCAAGCCGGCGGCGTCCATCGTGTCGATCGGGCGCTGAAGCCGATCGATCGTCGGATGCATCAGCGATGTGACGAGCCCCGCGCCTCCGGCAACCGCGAGATAGCGCCAGTCGCGGAACGTGGCGGGCGGCCTGCCGATCAAGACATCGCGGATGATGCCGCCGGCGAGGCCCACCACCGCGGCGAGCACCACGGCGCCGAACACGTCCAGGCCGCGGCGCACCGCCGCCATGCCGCCGCTGAGCCCGAACACGAACGTGCCCGCCAGGTTGAGGACGAGGATCAGAGTCGGGGAGAAGCCGCTCAGCAAGGGTCAGGCACCCCGGCGCACTATGGCGACAGCCAAGCGCACGCTCCCGTCACGAGCGCCTCCACCCCGGTCTCGAGCGTGGGAGGGATCACCGGGGCGAACTTCGGATTGTGGTTGGTGGGCAGCTCGCTCAGCCGTCCCTCGCGCTCGGCCTTCGCGTACGTGTCGGGATCCACGCCGCCGACGAACCAGAACACCGAGGGCACATGCCATTCGACCCCGAAGGAGCCGAAGTCCTCGCTGGCGGACGCGGGCCCGGTCTGAGTCACGCGCTCTTCGCCCAACTGCGACCGAAGCGCGTCGAGCACGCGCTCGGTGGCGTGCTCGTCGTTGCGCACCAGGTCGTAGCGATCGAGCGGCGTGATCTCGGGCGCCTTGGGCGCGCCGGACGCCTCTGACTCGGCTTTGACGATGCGCTCAATCGCGCCGAGCACTCGCTGACGGACTCCCTCGTCGAAGGTGCGCACGTTGAGCTTGATCACTGCGTCGTCGGGGATCACATTCTCCTTCGTGCCGGCCTGCAGCGCGCCGACGGTCAGAACGGCGGCATCCGTGGGGCCCACCTCGCGCGACACGACCGTCTGCAAGCGCAGCACGGTCGAGGCTGCCATCACCACCGGATCGATGCTCGCCTGTGGCATCGAGCCGTGCGCGCCGCGACCGAACATCCGGATCTCGAAGCTGTCGCCCGCTGAGGTGACCACGCCCGAGCGGCTGGCGATGATCCCGGCCGACATCGGCATCACGTGCTGGCCGAGGATCACGTCGGGCTTCGGAAAGCGGTCGAACAGGCCGTCCTCGATCATCGCCCGCGCGCCCGCCGCCACCTCCTCCGCCGGCTGGAACACCGCCATCAGCGTGCCTCGCCACGTGTCTCGCGATCGCGCCATCAGCGCGGCGGCGCCAGCCAGCCACGTCACGTGGATGTCGTGTCCGCAGGCGTGCATCACTCCGTCCACCGTGCTCGCGTACGGCAGGCCGGTGTCCTCCTTGACCGGCAGGGCGTCCATGTCGGCGCGCAGCATCACGGTCGGCCCGTCGCCGTTCTCCAGCAGACCCACCACGCCGGTTCCCCCGACGTGCTCGGTCACCTCAAAGGTGGCGGCGTTCAGCCGCTCGGCGGCCAGGCCGGCCGTACGCGTCTCCTGCAACGACAGCTCGGGGTGACTGTGCACGTCCTTGTAAAGCCCCTCGAGGTCGTCCAGGGTGTCGCCGAGCCCCTGCAGAATCGAACCGGCGGCCGATCCGTGATTCATGGCCACTCCCTCACATAGACAGTGCAGTGCGGCGCGCGGGGCTTGAACGCGTCGGGGCGACCCTACCCGACGGGTACCGCCGGAAACTCATCTTGGTGTCTGCTGATGGAACGTGAGCTTCCAGTGCCCGTCGCGGCGAACGTACACGCTGCTCATCAGGGCCGAGTACTCGTTTCCGTCACGCCGTGCGACCACGCCGTACGCGACCACCGCCGTGTCGTCTGTGGGCTGGAACGCCGTCAGGTTCTCGAGCTCATACGAGGACCACGGTTGCCCCGACATCGAGCCCACGATCACCGCCCGATCGTCGAGCACGAGCCCGCCCGGCAAGAGCATCACCACAGTGCGATCCAGCACCCGCTCGTAGAAAGCGCGCGCAACCTCTCCGCCGGAGGACAACGCCTCCCAGCCCTGCTCCTCGAGAGAAATCACCTCACTCGCGGACATGCGCCTTACCCCCGTTTGCGCTCGCGCGCCTCGGCCAGCTCCGCCGAGGGCACGATCACGACCGCCCTGTCAGCGTGCTGCACCACCGCGTGCGACACGCTGCCGAGCAGCAGCGACTTGATGCCCGTGAGCCCGCGAGTGCCGAGCACGATCGCTCGGGCATTCGCCTGCTCGGCCTCGGCAAGTATCGCGCCGGCCACCGTGCCGCCTCGCGCCCTCACCCGAGCTTCTGCCTGAAGGCCGGCGCGGCTGGCGCGCTCCACGCCCTCGTCGGCACGCGCGCGGGCAGCGCCCTCGTTCTCCGCATCGAGCGCGACGATGTCGAGGTCCCCGAACCCAGCAGCGAGACCAGCGCCCGACCTCGCCATCACGTCGACGAACGGCTCCCATACCGTGCAGATCAAAGCGGTCTCACCAGGGAACAGATCACCGGCATAGTTGATGGCCGCCTCAGCATCAGCCGACCCGTCATAGCCAATGACGATCACGACGACGCCTCCTCGTCGGTGGTTGACGGGGCGACGAAGTCGCCCCGATTTGCATGCAGCTAAGCGTCGCTGGCAAGAAGCCGCCCGCCGGATAGTGCTCCGCACATCCGGCGACGCCGCGACACAGCCAGCGGCGCTTAGATGCCGCGAATCGGGGCGACTGGATTCGAACCAGCGACCGCTCGGCCCCCAGCCGAGTGCGCTACCAGACTGCGCCACGCCCCGAACAGGCTTGACGCGCTCATTCTAGGCCGCATGCGCTCCCACGGCTATCCGCAGGCCGTCGTCCGGGGGGACTGGACGCAAGGCCAGGCGGCTGCTATCCCAAAAGGTGCCCGGTTATCCACCGGGCCCGTCCGCGGCTCTCGCGGGCGGTCCTCATCGATAGGTACGTGGACTGGGCGTCTCGCCAGGGCGCTCTCCGTCCACCCACTACCAAGGAGACGAACATGCTCGACTTCTTCGGAATCAGCCTGGCCAGCCGCGCCGTGAGCGACCAATTCAGCCCCCAGCGGAGCGATCCGGAGCCCCGGCGCCGGCACATGCGGGTGCTGCTCGACCGTCTGCGTGCGAGCTTGGGCGCGGACGTCAGCAGGTCGTAGAAGATCGCGGCCGGGGGGCGCGGTTCAGAGCGGGCGACGGGAATCGAACCCGCCCTAGAAGCTTGGAAGGCTTCTGTGCAACCACAACACTTCGCCCGCAAGCGTGCGTCGCCATTTTAGACGCGCTCGGTCAGTGCGGCGAGAGGCCGTGCGCGATCGCCGCCACCTGCGCCGCGAGGGCCACGCCCAGGAGGTACAGCGTGATCCCCCAGCCCGCGTAGGCGTTCCGCCGCCGCGGATACGCGGGCGCGTAGCTGCTCAGTCCGATCGAGTACACCACCGGCACGAAGAACAGCAGGCCGAGCGCGATCAGGCCGAACGGGGCGAGGCCGGTGACGAAGTACGCGAGCGTCGGCCGGAAGCCGGCGGCCATCACGGCCATCGCGTGGTGCCAGAGCACCACCGGCAGTGCCACCGCCGCCGCGAAACCGAGGACGCCAGCAGCCTTCGCCTGACGCCGTGAGATGCGTTGCTTGCTCTTGTCCAGCATGAGGTGCCCGCCCACTTTGGACTTGCCCGGCTGGACAGCCAGCCTAACGTGCGATTGCTCACGCTCGCCAGGTGGCGAGCACTAGGCCGGCGTGCCGGTGGGCGTGCAGCCGATCGTGGTGCGCGCACCACCCGACGTGCTGGAACTGGCCGACCGGCGCGTCCGGGCTGAGTCCCTCGCGGCGCGGCCTCCTAAGCGTCTTCGTCGACGTGCTTCACGAGCGGGATGCTCGCGAGGATCGCGGCGGAGCACACGAGCCACATCGCGGCATAGCCGTGCGTGTGCGAGAGCGGTCCCTTGAGGACGGACACGGCAACGCCCGCGAGCAGCGGCCCGAGCATCACGCCGATGCCGCGGCTCAGGCTGTAGAAGCCGGTGAGCGCGCCGTGCTCGCCCTTCGGCATCAGCGGGATGAGCATCGCGTACGGGAGCGTCATGATCACGCTGCCGCCGAACGCGATCACCGGGAGGATCGGCGCGAGAGCCCACGGCGTGTGGATGAACAGCGGCACGAGCAGCCCCGCGCCGTACACGGGGAGCGCGTAGCGCATCACCGTCGCGCTGCCCATGCGATCGGCCATGCGACCGCTCACGGGCGCGGCCACGAGCACCACGAGCGCCACGGCTCCCACGATCGCAGCCGCGGCGAACACGCTGTACCCGAGACCGTCGGTGATGTAGAGCACCACGAACGTCTTGAGCGCGCCCAGCGACAGCTCCCACAGCGCGTTGGCCACCAGGTAGGCGCGCAGCCTGCCGTCCGTGCGCAGCAGCCTCCACAGGTCGGCGGCCATCTCGCGCGCGGGTTTCTGCTGCGCGGCTCGGTTCGTCTTCGGGCGCCGCCGGATCCGCTCCACGAGGAACACCGTCATGCCGAGTGCCACCAGCGCGGCCGCGGCCACGAACGGCGCGGCTTTCGTCAGCCCGAACAGGACACCTCCGCCCACGAGCGCGATTCCGGTACCGGCTCCACGCCACACGGCCTGGGTGCTCTGGCCGCGGCCGGCGATCTCGTCGTCCACCAGGTCGGGATAGAGCGCGCGGTAGGGCTCGTAGGCCACGAAGTAAGCGAAGAAGAAGACGAACACCGCGATCGCGATCGCCGCGAGCGAGTTCATGAAGCCGACGGCGGCGAGCGCGACGACCATCGGCGGCGTGGCGACGATCATGAACGGCATGCGGCGGCCCACTCGCGTGTCGAGCCGGTCGGACCATGGGCCCGCGATCAGAGGAACCCACAGCGCGAGGAACCCCTCCGCGCCGACGATCAAGCCGATCACGGTCGTGCTCCCTGTGTAGCCCGACGCGAGCTTCGGCACGTACGTCGTGACCACGGTGATCGCGAGCGCCAGCGTGAGCGTGGGCAAGCCGAGGAGCGCGAGCAGGCGCTTCTCGTCCGGCTTGAGCGCGCGCTCCTGCTTTGTCGCCGTGGCCGCCACCAGCAGGACATACCCCCGCTGGGCGGGTGCGAATCAGCGGCGGATGCCGAGGAAACGACCGAAAGCGGCAAAGCAGGCGAGCACGGCGAGAGCCTCGATCGAGGCGATCACCATGCCCGCCAGAAGTTCCCGCGAGACGTTCGCCACCGCGACGGAGCCCACTCCCTCCGCCACGGCATGCCAGCCCGCGAGCCCAACACCGCACACAGCCGCGAACACGATGCAGAAGCGCCACGGGTTGCGGCGCAGGTCCAGCCAGCCGGGCAGGGCCGGCAGGTCCCGAGCCGCGCTCACAAGACGCGGGACGTAGCGGCTGCCCACGGCCACCAGGTCGTCGAGCACGTCCTCGTCCGGCGCCGCGGCCGGAACCACCTCCGCGCGCGCGATGGCGGTTCGGACACGCACACCGACCGGCAACGCCGCCGCGAGCAGCAGGGCGCCGCCGACCGCGAGCAGCGGCCTGCTCGCGCCGATTCCGTTGACCATCTCGGCTAGAGCCACCAGCGCGATCACCGCCACGGTGAGCGCGTTGGCGCGATGGATGTCCGCCAGCCGTTCCGCCGGGACGAGGACGGCCGAGCGATAGCGGAGCCACCGAACGATGGCGATCGCCCCCGCCACGCCGGCGAGCTGGGCGCCGACGAAGACCACGATCCCCACCGGCAAAGCGTTTGGCCGGCCGAAGGCGGCGAGGGTCATGGCGATGCCGAAGGCGAGCGTGAGGAGAGCGGTGTGCGCCGATGCTCGCCGCGCGCTCGAGCTCGCGAGCTCCTCGTGGAAGCGCAGCGCCATCTCGCGGGCATCCCCGAACGCCGCCACCGCCTCGGCCTCGCTTCTGCCGGCGGCCACAGCTTCCTCCAGATGGTCGCGCACCTCAGTGAGGATCCGCGCGCGCGCACGCGCGGGCACCTCGAGCTCAGCCGACAGCGCACGGAGGTAGGTGGAGATCATGCGCCCGCCAGCACCGCGTTCACAGCGTCCGAAAACGTCCGCCACTCGCCGCGCGCGCTTCCGAGCGCTCGCCTGCCCTTCGCGGTGACCTCGTACACCCGCCGCCGCCGCGTGGCCCCTGGGGCCCAGCTGCTCGTGAGCAGTCCCGCCTTCTCGAGGCGATGCAGCGCGGGATAGATCGTCCCCTCTGGGAGGTCGAAAGCGCCGCCGCTGCGCTGGCGCAGCCGCTCGAGGATCGCGTAGCCGTGGGCGGGCTCCTTCGCCACCACGGCGAGGAGGAGCGAGTCCAGATGTCCCTTGAGCGCCTCGGGCCTCATTACCTAGCAATGTTAGGTATATCGTCGCCGGCTGTCAACGGGTGGACGGATAACCCATCTGTGGTCCGCGCTTACCGCCGATCACAGGGCAGTATCAATGCCGCCGTACCCCCTCCGTACACGCACGCTCTCACGCGTCCTGGCAGCCTGCGCGCTGCTCGCGCTGCCGCTCACCGTGGCGCCGTCGGCCCCTGCGCACCGGGCGCCCCAGGCTGACGCCGCGGGCGCGAAGACCGCGATGCGCATCGTGAGCCTCGCGCGCAAGGAGCTCTCAGAGGGCGTGCACGAGATCCCCGATGGCTCGAACAGGGCGCCGGCGATTCACCGCTATGACCTCGCCACCACGCCGCACTACTACGGCGCCCCGTGGTGCGCGTACTTCGCCTCCTACATCGCAAAGCGCGCCGGCGTGCCGATCGGGCCGGGTGGCCGCGGCCTCGGCTACGTGCCCACCATCCGCGCTTGGGCGAAGGCGAGCGGCAAGTGGACCCAGCGCCCGCGTCCGGGCGAGCTGATCACCTTCCCGGAGCACGTGGGCGTGGTGGAAGCCGTGTACACGAAGACGCACACGCTCACGAGCATCGAGGGCAACTACTCGAACGGCGTCCACCGCGTCTGGCACCGCTGGCGCGACGGCATGGGCTACGTGCGCCTCGCCGGCGGCAACCCGTCGAACCCGACTCCCCAGAAGCAGCCCGGCAAGACGCTGCCGCACATCAGCCTCAAGGCGCGCATCTCCGCCTACCCGCAGACCACCATCGCACCCGGCCAGACGATCGACTTCACGAGCCTCGACAGCTCGGGCAACGTGGTGAAGTCGAACTGGGACCTCGACGGCAACGGCCACTTCGACACGGTCGGGTCGAGCGCGAGCCACCGCTACGACACGCCCGGGCGCTACACGGTGAAGCTGAAGGTGACGGACTCGCACAGAAACACGAGCACCGCCTCCACGACCATCACCGTGAACGCGAACCGCGCGCCGGTGGCGGTGATCCACATCCCCACGGACGCCACGATCGGCCAGAACGTGACCGCCACGGCGGACGGCTCGTACGACCCGGACGGCCGCATCGTGAAGTACGAGTGGGACCTGAACGGCGACGGCAGCTTCGGTGAGGACGGCACGAGCCACTCCTTCACCTATGACAAGCCGGGCGACTACACGGCCACGCTGAAGGTGACCGACAACGACGGCAACTCCGCGATCGCGCGCGCCACGATCCACGTGCACGACTATGCGCCGCCGGCGAGCAGGCTCACCTGCGCGCAGACGGACATCCAGTCGGGCACCACGCTCTGGTGCCACGCCGACGACTCGATCTCCCCCACGCACATCGTCAGGCACGAGTGGGACATGAACGACGACGGCAGCTACGGCACCGGCGGCAACGACTCGAGCTTCACGTACACGGAGCCGGGCAACTACACGGTCCACCTCCGCGTGACCGATTCGCACGGCCACCAGAGCTACAGCACCGTGGACATCCAGGTGGAGAACCGCGCGCCGGTGGCGAAGATCGTCCTGCCGTCGAAGGTCATTCAGGGCCAGCCAGTGACGATGGATGGCACGCCGTCAAGTGATCCCGACGGGCAGGTGGTGGCCTGGCAGTGGGACCTGGACGGCAACGGCAGCTTCGAGCGCGCGGGCGACACGGTGTCCACCACGTTCGGCTCCTGGGGCACGCGCACGATCGCACTGCGAGTGACCGACGACTGGGGCGCGGCGAGCGTGACCACCGCACAGGTGAAGGTGCTCGCGCCGCCGGTCGCCGCCGGCGCCGTGACCACGGCCTCGCCAGCGGTGAACACGAACACCTGCTTCCTGCCGAGCGGGTCGAGCGATCCGGACGGCACGATCACGAAGTACCAGTGGGACTTCAACAACGACGGCGCCGTGGACAAGACCACCTGGGGCGCGATCACCTCGCCCTACTGGAAGTGGACCGTGGCCGGCACCTACCAGGTGAGGCTCACCGTGGTGGACAACGACGGGGTGAAGTCGAGCGTGCTCATCCCCGTGACGGTGCACTGACCTCGCCGGTGAGGTGGGGCTTGCCGTCCTTCGCGCCGGTCACGCTGAACTCCCAGCCGCCGTTCGAGGGCGCGGCATCGAACGCGACCTTCGACGGCAGGAAGATCGGCAGCTTGAAGCGCACGTCCACGCTGTAGGCGTCCGGCAGCTCGCTCTCGATGGCGGCCAGGCAGCGCGCCTTGGTCCACATGCCGTGTGCGATCGGCGCCTTCATGCCGAAGAGCTTCGCGGTGACCGGGTGCATGTGAATGGGGTTGCGGTCTCCTGACACCGCGGCGTAGCGGCGGCCGATGTCGCCTGGGACGTTCCAGACGGCGTGGCCTCCGCTGCGTGTGGCAGCGCCATCCGATGATTGAGATTTCGACTTCTCCTTATTGCTGCTTTTCGCGGAGCGGTGCAGGTACGTGGAAGAGCTCCGCCACGCGGGCTGCCCCGCAATGAGCGCCTCCGCATGGATCCGAAACTGCGTGCCCCGCTCGTGCTCGCCCAGGTCCGCCGCCCACACCCGGACGTCGAACGGCTCCTCCGCCGTCATCGGCCCGAGCAGGTCGATCCTGTTGGCGATGTGCACGAGCCCCATCACGGGGAACGGGAACGACGTGTCCGTCATCAGCTCCATCGCCAGCGGGAACGCGACCATGTGCGGGTAGGTGGCCGGCAGCTGATCGCGCAGGCGGAAGCCGCACACGCGGTCGTATGCCGCGAGGTGCTCGAGGTCCACCTGCACGTTCTCGCGCGACAGCTCCCGCGAGGGCAGCTCGCGCGGCGTGCTCATGCCCGGCAGCTTGCGCGCCACGGGCAGCACCGTCGCGCCCGCCAGCGCCTTTCCATAGAGCTTGAGCATGCGGTCAGGCCCCCAGCAGGCTCTGCCCGCACACGCGGACGACGTTGCCGTTCACGCCGCCGGAGGCCGGCGAGGCGAGCCAGGCGATCGTCTCGGCCACGTCGATCGGCAGCCCGCCCTGCGACATGCTGTTGAGCCGCCGCCCGGCCTCGCGCGTGAACGTGGGCATCGCCGCCGTCATCTGCGTCTCGATGAAGCCGGGCGCCACCGCGTTGATCGTGGCCGGCCGCGGCGCCACCACCGGCGCGAGCGAATCCACCATGCCGATGACGGCCGCCTTGCTCGTGGCGTAGTTGGTCTGTCCCGCGTTGCCGGCGATGCCGCTCTGCGAGGACACCGCCACGATGCGCCCGTTGGGCCGCAGCGTGTCACCGTCCAGCAGGGCGTCGTTGATGTGCTCCTGCGCGGTGATGTTGATGGCGAGCACGATCCCCCACTGCTTCTCGTCCATGCGGCCGAGCGTCTTGTCGCGGGTCACGCCTGCGTTGTGCACCACCACGTCCACGCCGCCGTGGCGCTCGCGAAGGTGCTCCACGATCGCCTGCGGGGCGCCGTCTCCAGTGATGTCGAGCTGCAGCGTCTCACCGCCGATGCGGTTGGCCACCTCGGCGAGGGCGTCGCCCTGCTGGGGCACGTCGAGGCAGATCACGTGCGCGCCGTCGCGCGCGAGCGTGTCGGCGATCGACTCGCCGATGCCCCGCGAGGCGCCCGTGACGAGCGCGACCTTCCCGTCGAGCGGCTTCTCCCAGTCGGCAGGCGTCTCCACCGTGCCGGGCCCGATCCGCACCACCTGCGCGTCCACGTACGCCGACTTCGAGGACAGCAGGAAGCGCAGCGTGGACTCCATGTTCTGCTCGGCGCCCGGCTCGACGTACACGAGCTGCACGGTCGCGCCGCGGCGCAGCTCCTTGCCCACCGAGCGCGTGAAGCCCTCGAGCGCGCGCTGGGCCGTGTAGGCGCGGGGGTTGTCGCGCAGCGAGGCGGGCGGCCGCCCGAGCACGAGCACGCGTCCGTTGGCCTTGATCTCGCGGATCGTCGGGTGGAAGAACTCGTACACCTGCGCGAGCTGCTCCGTGGAGGAGATGCCAGATGCGTCGAACACGAGCGCGGCGTACTTCAGCCCTTCCTTGAACGTGTCGTGCGCCTCCTCCTTGGCTGCCGTAAGCGTTTCGCGCACTGGGCCGAGCAAAACACCCGAACCACCGAGCAACGCCGGCCCCTCGAGCAGCGGCTGGCCGGGCTCGTAGCGGCGGAGCCGGGTCGGCTGCGGCAGCCCGAACTGCTTCGAAACGAAGCGTCCTGGCGGAGTCTCGATCAGCTGCTGATAGCGGTCTGCCAAGTCACAACACCCCTTGGGAGTTCAAAAGTTCTGTACGAGCGGGTACACCAGTAGCTGCCTATACCCGTTTACGAGGAGAAACAGCACGAATGGCCGAAACCAAGCCCCTCGCCGCGATCATCGGTGGAAACCGTATTCCCTTCGCGCGCTCGAACGGCCCGTACTCGGAGGCATCCAACCAGGACATGCTCACCGCCGCGCTCGACGGTCTGATCGCGCGCTTTGGCCTGCGCGACGACCGCATCGGCGAGGTGGTTGCGGGCGCCGTGCTCAAGCACAGCCGCGACTTCAACCTCACGCGCGAGTGCGTGCTCGGCTCCGCTCTCGCGCACAACACCCCCGCCTATGACGTGCAGCAGGCATGCGACACCGGCATCGAGGCGACCGTTCTCGTGGCGAACAAGATCGCCCTCGGGCAGATCGACTGCGGCATCGCCGGCGGGGTGGACACGACCAGTGACGCGCCAATCGAGATCAACGAGGACCTGCGCCGCGTGCTGCTCGAGTTCAACCGCACCAAGTCCGCCGCGGGGCGGGTGAAGCTGCTCGGCCACCTGCGCCCGGGGCAGATCGTGCCTGAGATCCCGCGCAACGCCGAGCCGCGCACCGGCCTCTCCATGGGCCAGCACCAGGCGATCACCACCAAGCACTGGGGCATCACGCGCGAGGAGCAGGACGAGCTGGCCGCGCGCAGCCACCAGAACCTCGCCGCGGCGTACGACAGCGGCTTCTTCGACGATCTCGTCACGCCCTACCTGGGGCTCGAGCGCGACCAGAACCTGCGCCCCGATTCGACGCCGGAGAAGCTCGCCAAGCTGAAGCCCGCGTTCAGCGCCAATGGCGACAAGGAGGGCGCGACGATGACGGCCGGCAACTCCACGCCGCTGTCGGATGGCGCGTCCACGGTGCTGCTCGCGAGCGACGAGTGGGCGGAGCAGCGCAACCTGCCCGTGCTCGCCCACGTCACGCACGCCGTCGTGGCGGCGGTGGACTATGTGCACGGGGACGAGGGGCTCCTGATGGCGCCCGCGTACGCGGTGCCGAAGCTGCTCGACCGGGCCGGGCTCACGCTCCAGGACTTCGACTTCTATGAGATCCACGAGGCATTCGCCTCGCAGGTGCTCACCACGCTCAAGGCGTGGGAGTCGCCCGAGTTCTGCAAGGAGCGCCTGGGACGCGACGAGCCGCTCGGATCCATCGACCGCGACAAGCTCAACGTGAAGGGCGGCTCGCTCGCGGCAGGCCACCCGTTCGCCGCCACCGGCGGGCGGATCGTGGGCTCGCTGGCGAAGATGCTCGCGGAGAAGGGGTCGGGCCGCGGCCTGATCTCGATCTGCGCCGCAGGCGGCCAGGGCGTGGTGGCGATACTCGAACGATGAGCGGGTTCGACCTCCGCCTCTCCCCCGCGCACCACGACCTCGTGGAGCGCACCCACCGCTTCGCCGCGGACGTGATCCGGCCCGTGGCCGAGGAATACGACAAGCGCGAGGAGTTCCCGTGGCCGGTGCTCGAGGAGGCGTCGCGGCAGGGGTTCTACAACCCGCTCTTCTACCGCGACCTGATTGGGGACCCCACGGGCCTGTCGCTGCCGCTGTTCATGGAGGAGCTCTTCTGGGGCTGCGCCGGCATCGGCCTCGCGATCGTGATGCCGGCGCTGGCGCTGTCGGCGGTGGCGCAGGCGGCCACCCCGGAGCAGCTCCTTCGCTGGGCGCCGGAGTGCTTCGGCGAGCCGGGCGACCTCAAGCTCGCCGCGCTCGCCGTGTCCGAGCCCGAGGGCGGCAGCGACGTTCGCAACCTGCGCACCCGTGCGCGCAAGGACGGCGACGAGTGGGTGATCGACGGCCACAAGATCTGGATCGGCAACGGGGGCATCGCGAACGTGCACGTGGTGAACGCCACGGTGGATCCCGACCTCGGCCACCGCGGCCAGGCGCTGTTCGTGGTGCCCGGCGGCACGCCCGGGCTCACGCTCGTGCGCAAGCTCGAGAAGCTCGGCTGCCGGGCCTCCCATACGGCGGAGATCACGTTCGAGAACTGCCGCGTGCCCGCGGACCACCTGCTGGGCGGCGAGAAGAAGCTCGAGCGCCGGTTTGAGCAGGCGCGTGCGGGCGAGGGCCGCTCTGCAACGCTCGGAGCCTTCGAGCAGACGCGGCCGATGGTGGCGGCCCAGGCGCTCGGCATAGCGCGCGCCGCCTTCGAGTTCGCCTGCGACTGGGCGTCAGAGCGCGAGGCGTTCGGCGAGCCAATCCTCGAGAAGCAGGGCATCTCGTTCCCGCTCGCCGAGCTCGCCGCGGAGCTGGACGCAGCGCGGCTGCTCACCTGGCGCGCCGCGTGGATGGCCGCCCAGAAGATCCCGTTCCACCATGCCGAGGGATCGATGTCGAAGATGAAGGCCTCCGAGGTGGCGGTGGCGATCACAGAGCGCGCGATCCAGGTGTGCGGCGGCTGGGGCTACGTGCGCGACCTGCCCGTGGAGAAGTGGTACCGCGACGCCAAGCTCTACACGATCTTCGAGGGCACGAGCGAGATCCAGCGGCTCGTGATCGGCCGCACGCTCGGTGACGCCGCCGACGAGCCGCCGCTACACCACCAGCTCCCCACCCGGCGCTTCGCGCCGAGCCGCGGCGTGGGCCGCGGCACCCCGTTCAGAGCGCGCGCGGGAATGGCCGGAATGAAGATGGCGCGCAGCGTGCCGCGGTCCATCCTGCGACCGGTGATGGCGGTGCTGTCGCCGCCGAGCAGCGGCTCGCGTAAGCGCAAGCGCAGCTAGGCGACGAAGAACTCGGCGCGGACCCGCGTGCCCTCACCCACGGGGCTGTGGATGTGAAGCCGTCCGTCGAGCGCCTCCACGCGATCGGCGAGGCCGCGCAGGCCGGAGCCGTTCTCGGGATCGGCGCCGCCGCAGCCGTCGTCTGAGATCTCCACCGTCACGCGGTCGCCGGCGCGGCTCACCGTGATCGCGGCCAAGCTCGCGCCCGAATAGCGGGCCACATTGGTGAGCGCCTCGGACACGACGTAGTAGGAAGCCGCCTCGAGGGCCGGCGTGAGGCGGTCACTCGTCACCTCCGCGTTCACCGGCACCGGCGACCGCGCGCACAGCACCTCCACGGCGGCCGCGAGGCCGCGCTCGGTGAGCACCGCCGGGTGGATTCCGCGCGCCAGCTCGCGCAGCTCGTCGATCGCGTGGTCGAGCTCGCCCCGCGCGTGCTCGAGCAGCTCGCGCCCCCGCGCCGGATCCGACGAGTCGAGGGCGTCGCACGCCACGCGCAGCGAGAGAGCGAGCGACACGAGGCGCTGCTGGGCGCCATCGTGAAGGTCGCGCTCGAGCCTCCGGCGCGCCGCGTCGCCCGCGTGCACGATCCGCGCGCGCGACTCGATCAGCTCCTGCTTGGCGGCCGCCGAGGCGAGCGCCAGCGCCACGAGGTCGGCGAACTCGCTGAGCCGCGTCTCCGTGTCCGGCGGCATCGGCTCGTTGCCGGAGGTGGCGACGATCACCGCGCCCCAGATCCGGCCTCCCACTGTGATCGGGGCGCTCACGGTGCCTCGGAAGCCGAGCCGGTTCATCTCCTCGGCGATCCAGCCACGCCGGCCCTTGAAGCTCTCGACCCGCACCGGCCTTCCCGTGCGGAGAACGTGCGCCACACCGGTGTCGCCCGACACCGGCACCGTCGTGCCCACCTCCATGCCAAGGGGGTCGGACCCGTGCCAGCGGCCCACCACAAGGGCGCTCTCCCCGTCGGGCTCGTACCGGATCATCCCGGCGGAGCTGGCGTCGAGCAGCTTCCCGGCCTCCTCGGTCACGAGCTCGAACACCTCCTCGGGCTCGGCACCGCTCGCCACGACGGTGGCCACGCGCCGCAGAGCGGCCTGCTCCTCGGCAAGCCGGGCGAGGCGCTCGTGGGTGGCGGCCCCCGCGTCCGTCTCCGATGTGTGCAAACCCACATGAAGAGCCTAAGGCTCGCGCGCCTCAGGTCAACCACGTAGTAGAAACGCGCCATGCAGACCGTCCCCTACTGGCTCGACTACCCGTACGAGCCGCGCCCGCGGCTCGAGGGCGAGACGAGCGCGGACGTGTGCGTGATCGGCGCGGGGGTGAGCGGCCTTTCCTGCGCGCGCGAGCTGGCGCGGCGCGGAGTGGACACGGTCGTGCTCGAGGCGCGCACCGTGGCGAGCGGCGCGAGCGGGCGCAACGGCGGCTTCCTGCTGGCGGGCGGCGCGCCGTTTCACGTGGACGCGCGCGAGCGCTGGGGCCGCGACGCCGCGCGGCGGCTCTACGCGCGCACGGTGGAGGCCCAGGACGAGGTGGTGGCGCTGGCGCGGGACCTTGGCGCCGCGGACGCCGTGCGGCGGGTGGGCTCGCTGCGCCTGGCCACCTCCGCCGAGGAGGCCGTCCACGTGCGCAGGCACGTGGACGCGCTGCGCGAGGACGGCTTCGCGGCGGAGCTCGTTGAGCGCGACCAGCTCGAGCCCATGCTGCGCGGCATCGGCCACGCGGGCTGCCTCGTGGATCACGACGCCGCGCTGCAACCGGCGCGCTGGATCCGCGCGCTCGCCCAGGACGCCGAGCGCCAGGGAGCACGCATCTTCGAGAACACGCCTGCCGAGCCCGGCCGCCCCGTGAAGGCAGCTCGCACCGTGGTAGCCGGCGACGCGGCGGCCGCGGCGTTCGTGGAGCGGGTGCGCGCGAGGCGCCTGCACATGATCGCCACCGCGCCCCTGCCCGATCGCGTGGTGAACACGCTCGTCTACGCGCGCTACGGGTACGAGTATTTCCAGCAGGCGCCGGATGGGCGGCTTGCGCTCGGCGGCTTCAGCGACCTCGACGGCGAAAGCTCACACATCGTTGACGCCGAGCAGGGCAACCCGGCGGTGTGGGAGCGGCTCGAGCGTTACGTACACGATGAGCTGGGGCTGCATGAGGCGGATGTGACCCACCGCTGGGTGGGTGTGGTGGGCTTCAGCGAGGGCGACCGGCCGTTTGCCGGACAGGTGGACGAGGGGCTCTACACGCTCGGCGGCTACTCCGGCACCGGCAACCTGATCGGCTTCATCGCCGGCCGCGGCGTGGCTGAGCTGATCGCCACGGGCCAGAGCTCAGAGCTCGACGTCCTGGCCCTCTAGCCACGCCGCCCCGCGCCGGTAGAGCTCCTCCACCTCCGGCCCGTCGAGCCCCGGCATGTCGGGCTTGACCTCGTAGCCGATGCCGGCCTGGAGATACGCGAGATGCCTGTAGCCCACCGGGAAGCTGTCCAGCAGGGAGCGGTCGAGCTCGAGCCGCGCCGCCGGGTCCACCGGGTCCATGCGGTCCTTCTCGTAGATCGGCTGCCGGTGAACGAGCCCCCAGCGGCCGTCACGGCGCTCGATGAAGTCGTAGAAGCGCCCGGTGCACACCACGTCCACCTCCACGTCGTGCACGAGCGCGCGTTGCGAGATCGTCATCTTCGTCTGGGCGATAGCCCGGTGGCCGCTCAGGTCGATCGAGCTGCCGCCGAGGAAGTGCAGGATGCGCACCCCCCGCTCCCAGCCTTGCCTGCTCACCTCGATGAACTCGTCCGCGGTCCCCTGGAACCACGTGGCCATCATCTTCCCCGGAAGGTGCCAGACGGTCCGGAAGCGCTCCCAGTCGCCGGCGTCGCGCCACACCACCCAGTTCTCGACGAGCTGCCTGATCTCGAAGCGGTCGTCCATGCGCGCGTATCGTGCCGGATCGAGCGTGAGCGCGCCATCCGGCTCAGCAGGAACAGCGGCTCATATAGGCTGTACCCACGCCCGCCGCACGCGCCCCCGTGCCTCGAGCGCCCCTACCCGCTTGGGACGAGCAGCCCCCCTCATGGTGGCAGCGGACCAGCCGGAACCGCCGCTTCCTCACATGCCTAACCGCCCGACCAACTCCCGCATCCAAGCGTTGCTCCAGGGAAGGAGCCGCCGTCGCCGCGCGCCGCACGCCAGCGAGGTCTGTGCGGCCTGCGGCGAGCCGCTTGCGGCCGCTGATCACGCGGTGCTGGTGGACGGCACACCCCACCACGCAGGGTGCGTCCTGTACCGGCATCGCGTTGCCGGGCAGACCCGCTAGTCCCGCTTGGGGGCCCTGAAGCTGCGCGCGCGCTCGTGGAGCAACTGGGCGCGTTCGCGCGCGGCCGCGCCCCGCTCCCACACAGCCGCGGCGCTTTTTGGTTCGCCAACCGAGCGTGCCGATTGCTTGCTCGCGGCCGATCGCTGCCGGAGGCTCTGCTCGCGCAGGTCCTTCGCGCGCTCGCGCGCCTGACGTCCCTGCTCCCAGAGCGCGACCGCACTCTCCGCCTCGCCGAGGGAATGCTCCCGAGCGTGCTCCACGCCCTCCGCGAAAGCCCGATGGCGCTCGCTGGAGGCTAGGGCCGCATCCTCCTCGAGACGTGCGCGCGCGGCATCGCGGACGTACTGGGCCACGCTCATATCCCGGTCCCGCGCCGCATTCTCAAGCGCCTCCCATTGAGACGGGGAAAACCGGATCGTGGTCTGGTGGCTCTTGAGATCGCGGTACGTTGTCATCGCAGTAACCGATATCGGTGCGGTATCGTTCCGCTATCTTATCTATTCCGGGGTCCGCGATGGAAATTCCACTCGTTCCACACGATCACGAGTCCGAGCACGACCGCGGGCCGATGCTCGCCAACCTGTCGAACGCGATCGTCGGCCTCTACAAGCGCTACTACGGCAAGGGACCGACCAAGGCGCGGTCGTACTACATGGACGACATGGTTATCTGCGTGCTCCGCGGCGGCCTCACGCGCGCGGAGCAGACGCTCGCCAGGAGCGGGCGAGGCGATGCCGTCACGCGCCAGCGGCAGGAGTTCCAGGCGGCGGTCCAGGACGAGTTCATCGAGACGGTGCAGGACATCGTCGGGCGCCGCGTGGTCGCCTTCATGAGCAACGTCCACATGGATCCCGATCTCAACGTCGAGATCTTCATGCTCGAACGCGCGTCTGACGGGGCATAGCTCCAGCAGCCGGTCGGCGGGACTGCGAGAATCACTGCATGTCCATTGACCCGGCGCAAGCCGAGTCCGGGTTTCCGCCGCAACCGGTCGAGGAGACGGTCCAGCGCGAGCTAGTCGCGATCGGCGCGTCCGCGGGCGGCGTGGAGGCCCTGCGAGAGCTCGTGGCCGAGCTGCCGCTCGAGCTTCCAGCCGCGCTGGTCGTGGTGATGCACCTGCTGCCGACGGGCACCAGCATGCTGCCGGCCATCCTCGCTCGCTCGGGCAAGCTGCCGGCCACCGCCGGGCAGCACGGTGAGCAGCTCGAGCGCGGGCACATCTACGTCGCACCGCCCGACCACCACCTGCTCGTGGTGGATGGCCGGGCGCAACTGAGCCATGGCCCGCGCGAGAACGGCCACCGTCCGGCGATTGATCCCCTGTTCCGCAGCGTGGCCCGTGCCTATGGTGAGCGGGCGATCGGCATCGTGCTCTCGGGCACGCTCGACGACGGCGCCGCCGGCCTGTGGATGCTTCGGGAGCGCGGTGGAGCTACCATCGCACAGGACCCGGCGGATGCGCTCTACGGAGGCATGCCGCAGAGCGCCATCAACAACGGGGCCGCCACGCACGTGGCAAGGATCGCGGAAATTCCCGATCTGATCTGCAACTTGATCGACACTCCCGTTGAGGCAGTGCAAGGCGCGCCGGACGACGACGAAACCTTCAGGGACCAGCCGACGCTCGACACCGCCGAGGTAGCGGCGCCGCGCGACGGCGACCTCACGCCGCTCACCTGCCCGGAGTGCGGCGGCGCTCTCTGGGAGCACCAGGAGGGCGACCTGATTCGCTTCCGCTGCCACGTGGGCCACTCCTACACGGCCGAGACTATGCAGAACGAACAGGGCCGCTCGCTCGAGGCGGCACTGTGGAGCGCGCTGCGCAGCCTTCAGGAGCGCGAGGACCTCTTCCGGCGGATGGCGCGAAGGGCGCGCACGTCACGGCAGACCTCCGAGCGATTCGAAGTGAAGGCGCGTGAGGTGGAAGCCCACGCAGAGGCGATTCGCCGCACGATCGCGGAGCTGGGCGGGACGCCCGTGGATGACGAGCCTGCGGCATGAGCGCTGAGAAGGAATCACCAGTCCAGGAAGACCCCGCGGAGCTGCGGTCGCTCCTCGAGTACCTGAAGGCCAGTCGCGGCTTCGACTTCACGGGCTACAAGCGCAGCAGTCTCGAGCGGCGGATCAAGAAGCGGATGGACGCCGTCGGCATCACTGGCTACGGCGACTACGAGGACTACCTGGAGGTCCATCCCGACGAGTTCAGGGAGCTCTTCGACACCATTCTCATCAACGTCACCGGCTTCTTTCGAGACCGGGCGGCATGGGACTTCCTGCGCGAGGACGTGATTCCAAAGATGCTCGAGGACACGCCTGACCAGCAGCCGATCCGCGTGTGGTCGGCCGCCTGCGCGTCGGGTGAGGAGGCGTATACGATCGCCATGGTCCTGGCCGATGTGATGGGCGAGAGCGAGTTCCGCGCGCGCGTGAAGATCTACGCGACCGACGTGGATGAGGACGCGCTCAACGTCGCGCGCCACGCCGTCTTCACCCGGCAGGCACTGAAGGGCGTGCCCGACGACTACCTGGACAGGTACTTCGAGCCGAACGCGAGCGGCCTCGCGTTCCGCGCCGATCTTCGCCGGTCGTTGATCTTCGGGCGCAACGACCTGGTGCAGGACGCGCCGATTTCGAGGGCGGACCTGCTCGTGTCGCGCAACTCACTCATGTACTTCACCTCGGAAACGCAGGCGCGCATCCTGGGTCACTTCAACTTCTCGCTCCGCGATACGGGCTTTCTCTTCCTCGGGAAGTCCGAGATGCTGATCACGCACAGCGACCTCTTCACGCCGTACAACCTGAAATGGCGCGTGTTCAAGAAGGTGCCGCGCACCGCCGCGAACGACCGCCTCACGCTGGGATCGAGCGTGATGCGCTTCGCCACGGACGGCGGCCCGGAGCGCTACTCGCTGCTGCGCGACGGTGCCGCGGACATCTTGCCGGTGGCACAGCTCGCGATCGACCGCACCGGCTTCCTCGCATCCGCCAACCAGGCGGCGCGGACGGCGTTCGGCATCGGAGCGGCCGACATAGGGCGTCCCCTTCAGGACCTCGAGGTCTCGTACCGACCCATCGAGCTGCGCGCAGGACTCGAGCAGGCGCACGAGCAGCGCCGCCCGGTGTCCCTGGGTCGGGTGCGCTGGCGAATCGGCGCGGACGATGAACGCTCCTTCGACGTGGAGGTCACCCCGCTGTTCGCGGCAGACAGCCACGAGACGCTCGGCACCGCCGTGACGTTCGCCGATGTCACGGCATTCGCGAACCTCGATGAGCAGCACCGGCACGTGGAGCGCGAGCTCGAGACGGCTTACGAGGAGCTCCAGTCGACCGTTGAGGAGCTCGAGACGACAAACGAGGAGCTCCAGTCCACCAACGAGGAGCTCGAAACGATGAACGAGGAGCTCCAGTCCACCAACGACGAGCTCGAGGCGATGAACGAGGTGCAGAACGAGCGCGCGACCGAGCTCGACCGCGCGAACCTCTTCCTCGAGGGGATCCTCGGCAGCCTCGACTTCGCGGTGATCGTGCTGGACGCGGACCAGTGCATTCAGCTCTGGAACAGCTCGGCAGCCGAGCTGTGGGGCCTGCGCGATCACGAGGTCGTGGGCACGCACTTCCTCGCTCTGGACATCGGCTTCCCGGTCGAGACGCTCAAGGACGCGATCCGCAACGCGCTGGGCAGCGACCCGCAGCAGCAGGAGGTAACGGTCGAGGCCGTGAACCGCCGGGGCCGGAAGTTCCAGTGCCTGGTGCGTGTGCTGCCGCTGCACAACGCGCACGACCGGCCGTACGGCGCCCTCCTGCTCATGTCAGGCGCCGAGGAGTAAGTCAGCGGCCCCGCCACTCGGGCGGGCGCTTCTCGGCGAAGGCGGTGGCGCCCTCGCGAGCGTCCTCCGAGGTCATCACCGGTCCAGCGATCTCGTCCTGACGGCGCCACGCCTCCGCCTCGTCCCAGTCGAGCGCCTGCGAGGCGATGCTCTTCGACGCCGCGAGCGCGAGCGGAGCGTTCTGCCCGATCCTCTCCGCCAGCTCGAGCGCCGTCTCCAGCGCGGCGCCCGGTTCCGTCGCGCGGTTCACCAAGCCGAGCTCGTACGCGCGCGCGCCGTCGATGAACTCGCCGGTGAGCGCGAGCTCCATCGCGGCGTGGTACGGAATGCGCTTCGGCAGCCGTATGAGCGCGCCGGCCGCGGCCACCAGCCCACGCTTCACCTCCGCAATGCCGAGCCGGGCATCGCGCGCCGCCACGATGAGGTCGCACGACAGCGCGATCTCGAGCCCGCCGGCAACGGCGAACCCCTCGATGGCGGCGATGAGCGGCTTCTCAGCAGCGCGCCGCGTGATGCCGGCAAACCCGCGCTCCCCGATATGAGGCCGCTCCCCTTCCACGAAGGCCTTGAGGTCCATGCCCGCCGAGAACCCCTTACCGGCCCCACAGAGCACGCCCACCTGCAGCTCTTTATCGCTGTCCAGACCCTCCAGGGCAGCAGCAAGCTGCTCGGCGAGAGCAACGTTCACGGCGTTACGAGCGTCGGGCCGGTTCAGCGTGATCAGCAGGACAGGGCCACGCCGCTCAGTGACGATCTCGTCAGACATGAGCGGCGCAGCCTACAGCCCACGCGCTATGCCCTATGCCCTACGGCTTGACAATCCCGTTATCCCCCGGCTGCGCCGGCTTCATCGTCGACGCCGTGATCGGCCCGGTGCTCGGATCCGTGACCATCGGCTTCCCCGTCACCACGATCTGACCGTTCTTGATCACAGCGATCGCGCCGCCGCCATACCCGCCGTGCACGGTCTTCGAATAGCGGAACGGCACGAGCCCGGGCCCGGTGAAGCCGCCCTTGTTCACGGCGTCCACAAGGTCCTGGCGCGTGAGGTTCTTGCCGGCATTCTTGAGCGCCTGCGCGAACGTGTACGCGCTCGCCATGCCGTACTCCACGTTGCCGTCGAACGGCGCCTTCGCGTCGTACTGGTCGTGGATCTTCTTGAACAGCTGGATCCAGCCGTTCGAGCTGTCGGTGGGCGACGGCAGGTATGCGTCGGTGATCGCGCCCTCGATCAGCGCCGTGTTCGCCTTGCCCTTCGAGAACGCCTTGAGCAATCCGCCCACCGTGGTGGGATCGATGCCCACGTTCGACACCACGAGCTGCGGCTTGTAGCCGAGCTTGAACGACGTGAGGCGCTCGAGCGCGGTGAACGCCGGGATCGAGAAGTCCACGAGCACCTGCGCGCCCGACTTCTGGATCGCGGTGATCTGCGGGGCCACGTTCGTCACCGTCGGCTGGTACGGCTGTGCGGAGACGATCTGCGGGCCGAGCTGCTGCTTCAGCCCCGCGAGGCCGCCCTGCCCGAAGTCGTCGTCCTGATAGAAGACGCCGACCTTCTTGCCCGGGAACTTCTGCTTGATGTACTGGCCGAGGATCTTGCCCTCGATCGTGTAGTTGGGCTGCCAGCCGAAGGTGTATGGGTGCTTGGTGCCGTCGTCCCAGCACGGGCAGCCGGATGACACGAACAGATCCGGCACCTTCGACGAGTTCAGGTAGTCCACGACCTTGGTGTGCGTGGGAGTGCCGAGGCCGCCCCAGATGGCGAACACCTTGTTCTGCAGCACGAGCTGCTTCACCACCGTCACGGTCTTGGTGGGGTTGTACGCGTCGTCCTTGTAGATGAGGTTGATCTTGCGCCCGTTCACTCCGCCCTGGGCGTTCAGGTACTGGAAGAACGCCTTGGCGGCAGGGGCTATCTCGCTGTAGCCAGGAGCCGCCGGCCCGGTGAGGGGCTGGTGGCTTCCCACCAGCACCGTGGTCTTCGTCACGCCCGGAGCGCTCGAGCTCGAGCCGCTGCTTCCACAACCGCTCGCCACGAGCGCGGCCGCCACGAGGCAACCCGCAACGCCCGCCGCGGCGCGGCTTCGCTTCTTCATCATGCACCCTCCTCAGTTGGGGTCGACGGGTTCTTCCGCAGGCGCGTGCGCGCGACCCCGAAGAGTCCGTGGAGCGCGCCCTGGATGCCCCGCGGCGCGGCCACGATCACGACCATGAGGACGATCCCGTAGAGCGCCAGGGGCAGGTTGGACTGGACGTTGTTGGACAGGGAAAGCGAATGGGCGATGTCGTCCGACCACTGCGGCAGGTAGACGAGCGCGAGCGCCCCCCACACCGCCCCGGCGAGGCTGCCGAGGCCGCCGAGCACGATTCCGGTGAGCAGCGCGAGCGACAGCGATAGGTCGAACGCGCCGGGCGCCGCGAGCTGTGTGACCACCACGAGCGCGCCCCCGGCAAGGCCGGCGCAGGCCGCGCTCACCACGAAGGCGAGCACCTGCACGCGCGCGACGTTGAGGCCCGCGAGCTGCGCGGCAACCTCGTCGTCGCGCACGGCGCGGAAGGCGCGGCCCACGCGGCTGCGCAGGAGGTTCGACAGGAGCACGAAGACGATCAGCGCGCAGAGACATGCGATCCAGGCCTCCCAGCGCTCGAGGGGAAACGTTGCGCCGAGTGCCGACGGCGGCGTGGGCGGCGCGACGGTGAGACCGTTCTCGCCGCCGAATGCGCTCGGGTACTTGTCGGCGAGGCCCGGTAGGCCGATGGCGAACGCGAGGGTGGCGCCGGCGAGGTAGGGGCCGCGAAGCCGCGATGCCGCCGCCCCCACCACCACGCCCACCACCGCGGTGATCGCGGCCGCCGCCGCCAGCGCCGCCCCGAGCGGGAAGCCGGTGCGCCCGACGAGGATCGCCGTGGCGTAGGCGCCCACCGCCATCAGGGCGCCGTGCCCCAGCGAGATCTGGCCGTTCAGGCCCGTGAGCACCGTGAGCCCCGCGAGCGCTGTGAAGTAGTAGGCGATCGTGGCGAGGCGCAGGTTGTTGAACGAGCTGAGCGACTCGCTCAGCAGGTAGAGGATCACGCCGAACGCGAGCGCGAGCAGCAGGTTGCGCGCGAGCGTCTGCTGCGGGAGGCGGAGCATGCGCCTTCCCGTCGAGCCGCCGGGTGCCGCGCCCGGAGCGCCGCTGATCTCGGTGGCGGCGGGCTGGGCGGGCGTCTCGGTGCCGATGCTGCTCATATCCGCCTGGCCTTTGCGCTCGCGAACAGGCCGCTCGGCCTGACCATCAGCACCGCCACGAGGATCGCGAGGGCCGCCAGCGTGACGAGCGACGCTCCCGCATAACCGGACACGTAGCTCAGCGACAGCCCGAGGATCAGGCCCCCCACCAGCGCGCCGACCGGGCTGTCGAGCCCGCCCAGCACGGCGGCGGTGAAGCCGAAGATCGCCACCGGATCGAACGTGTTCGGCCCGACGAACACCTGCGGGCCGATCAGGAGGCCGGCGAGCGACCCGGCCAGGGACGCAAGCGCCCAGCCGAGCGTGAACATGTTCCCCACGCGCACCCCCTGGAGCCGCGCGACGATCGGCTCGAACGCGGCGGCCCGCATCTTCAGCCCGAGGTCGGTGAGGCGGAAGAGCGCGAACAGCGCGACCGCGATGCCGATCACGGCGAGCACCGTGAACACATCGAAGGGCCCGAACAGGTACGTGTGCGAGCCCACCGTGTAGCCCTTGATCGAGAAGGCGGGCGGGAACGAGCGCGGCGTGGCGCTCCAGATCATCCCGGCCACGGCCTGGAGCAGGATCAGCAGCCCGATCGTCACGATCACGGCGTTGAGCGGCGGGCCGCCCTCCACGTGCCGGATCAGCACGCGCTCAACCACGGCGCCGAGCACGAAGCCGAGGGCGAGCGCGACGAAGAAGCCGAGCCAGTAGGAGCCGCTCGAGCTGATCACGCTCGAGGCGACGAAGGTGGTGATCATCAGCATCCCGCCGGCGGCGAAGTTCACGATGCGCGTGGCCCGCCAGATGAGCACGAACGCGAGCGCCACAGCCGCGTAGATCGCGCCGTTGGAGATGCCGTTGAGTGTGAGGTCGATGAAGCGGGTCACGGCTCAGAACCCCAGGTACGCCTGCCGCAGCTGGTCGTCCGCCGCGAGCTTCTCCGACTCGTTCTCCGCCACCACGCGCCCCACGCCCAGCACCACGCCGCGGTCCGCCACGCGCAGCGCGCTCTTCGCGTTCTGCTCCACCAGCAGCACCGTGAGCTCGGTCTTCTCGCGGAGCTCAGCGATCAGATTCATGATCCGCGACGCCACGAGCGGCGCAAGCCCGAGCGACGGCTCGTCGAGCAGCAGCATCTTCGGCCTGCCCATGAGCGCGCGGCCGATCGACAGCATCTGCCGCTCGCCGCCGGACAGGGAGCTGGCGCCCGTGCGGCGATGCTCCTCGAGTCGCGGGAACAGCGTGAACACCTCCTTGAGCGCCTTGCCCCGGTCCGCGCGGTCGCGCCGCCAGAGCGACCCGAGGCGGAGATTCTCCTCCACCGTCAGCTCGGCGATCACCCCGCCGCCCTCGGGCACGTGAGCGAGCCCGAGCCGCACGATGTCCTCGGCGGAGCGGCGCGTGACGTCGGTGTCGCAGAACCGCACGCGGCCCGCCCGCGGCCGCACGACTCCAGACACCGCGCGCAGCAGCGAGCTCTTGCCCGCGCCGTTCGCGCCGAGTACCGCCGTGATGCTGCCGGCGGGCACGCTCAGCGACACGCCGTCCACCGCGCGCACGGGCCCGTAGGCCGCCACCAGGTCCTCCACCTCAAGCATCGCTCTCCTCGCTGCCGAGGTAGGCCTCGAGCACCTTCGGGTCCGACTGCACCTGGGCGGGCGCCCCACCGGCGATCACGCGGCCGGAGTCGAGCACCGCAACGTGGTCGCAAACGGACATCACGAGGTCCATGCGATGCTCCACGAGCATGACCGTCATCGACTCGTCGAGCCCGCGAATGAGCCCGGCCAGCTCCTTCACGTCGTCGGCGCCGAGGCCGCCCGCCGGCTCGTCGAGCAGCAGCAGGTCCGGCTTTGCCGCGAGGGCGCGGGCGAGGGACACGCGCTTCTGCACCGGGTACGGCAGGCTGTCCGCGGTCCTCGAGGCGGCATCACCCACGCCGAGGCGCTCGAGCGCCTCCGTGGCCTCCTCGCGCAGAACGCGCTCTGACCGGTCTGAGCGCGGAAGGCCGAAGAACGCGGACGCGAGGCCCGGCCTGTGCAGGTGATCCGCGCCCACCATCACGTTCTCGAGCGCCGTGAGGTGCGGGAAGAGCCGCACGCCCTGCACCGTGCGCGCGATCCCGTGCTTCACGAGCTGGTGCGGGCGGTGCTTCTGCAGCGCCTCGCCGCGCCACGAGATCGAGCCCGACTGCGGCCGCACGAACCCGCAGATCACGTTGAAGAGCGTGGTCTTGCCGGCGCCGTTCGGGCCGATCACCCCCATCACCTGGCCCGGCGACGCGGACAGCGACACGCCGTCGAGGGCGATGAGCCCCGCAAAGCGCACTGACACGCCGTCCACGCGCAATCCGGCCGCGGGCGCGGTCACTCCCACTCCTCCCTCCGGAGCATGCGGCCACGGTAGGCGAACGCCACGCGCCCTCCATTGGGGGCACGACCCGAACTTCGATTCAGCGCGTTTGTGGTCAGCGCACAACTCCGCCCAAACGGGGGTTGTCGTTTGACAGTTGCGCGACCGGCTAGAACGATTTGTCGAATGGCGGCCGTGCTGGCCACGAGGGAGCCAGAGTCCGACGGCGTGCGCAACGCGCGCATCCGCATCCTGGGAGAGCTGCTCGACCAGGTGGAGGGCCTGGCTGCCGCCGCCGTGCATGCCATGCGCGAGGAGATTCCCTCGTACACCGCACAGAACGACGATCGCTTCTTCGATGATGTGCTCGACCAGGTGACGCGGCACTATCAGACGAAGCTGGGCGCGTTCCTCGAGGGACGGAGCGTGACGCTCGAGGACATCTCGTTCGTGCGCGGCGCGGCCACGCGCCGGGCGCGCTCCGGGTTCGCGCTCGAGGACTACCTGAACGCGTTCCGCGTGGGGCAGCAGGTGCTGTGGGACGCCACGGTGGCATGCGCGGGCGACCGCCCGGTGGGGCGCGAGGCGGCGCTGCGCCTGGCGGGGCCGCAGATGCGCTACGTGGATTTCGCCTCCACGCACGCGGCGCACGCGTACGTGGAGTTCGCCCAACACGTGGTGGCGGACGCCGACCGCGAGCGGCGCGACCTGCTGGAGCACCTGCTGGCGGGGCACATGCCGGCCAACGGGCCGCTGGCGGGCGCGGCGCAGCGCTACGGGCTGGGGCCTGACACGCGCATGATGGTGGCCGTGGCGGTGGTGGCGGGCGCGCCGGGCGAGGACGCCCCGGATGCGGCCTCCGCGGCGCTGGCCCGCGCCGGGATGCACGAGGCGAGCACGCTCGTGGTTGTGCGGCAGTCGGAGATCGTGGCGGTGCCCTCCCTCGGCCCCGGGATCGATCCCGTGCAGATGTGCGATGGGCTCGAGCGCCTGCAGCGGCGGCTGCGCGCTGAGGGCATGCCGCTCGCCGTGGGGATCTCAACGGTGGCGAATGGCGTGTCCGAGCTGCCGCGCGCTTACCTCGAGGCGCGGGCCGCGCTCGAATGCGTGGTGGATCCGGATGGCGGCGTGGCGGCGCTACCACGGCTCTCGGCGTTCGAGTACCTCGCGCGGCACGCCGACGACACGGCGCAGCGACTCGTGGATCCTCGATTGCAGGCGTTCCTCGACGAGGATCGGGCGCGCGGCGGCGTGCTCACCGCGACGATCCGCGTGTTCGCGGAGTCCGACCTGAATCTGCGCCTGGCCGCCGAGCGCCTGCAGGTGCACCCGAACACGGCGCAGTACCGGATGGGCCGCATCGAGGAACGAACCGGCCTGAATCCGCGCCGCGTGTCCGACCTGCTCGACCTGCTGGTGGCCATCGCGCTTGAAGATCGCAGCGCGATTGGGCACTGACCACAAGCCCGTTCGCCCCAACTTTGTGTGCCTCCGCCATCGAATCTGGTGGCTCGTTTTCCTAGCTTCCGCGCCGTGAACCTGGCGGCGAATCTCACCGCGTCTGCCGAGGTACTGGGGGAAAAGACGGCGCTCAAGCTCGACGACCTCGAGATGAGCTACCGCGCACTCGACGTCGCGAGCGCGCGGCTGGCGGGCCTGCTGCGCGAGCGCGGCGTGGCACCGGGCGACCGCGTTGGCGTGATGCTGCCGAACGTGCCGGAGTTCGCCGTGGTCTACTTCGGCGTGCTGCGGGCGGGCGCTGTGGTGGTGCCGATGAACGTGCTGCTGAAGAAGCGGGAGGTGGCGTTCTACCTGTCGGACTCGGGCGCGCGGATGCTGTTCGCCTGGCACGGGTTCGCGGAGGCGGCGGAGGCGGGCGCGCGCGGCACGGGCACGGAATGCGTGTTCGTCACCCCGGGCGAGTTCCCGCGCCTCCTCTCGGCGGTCGAGCCGGACACCTCGGTCGCAGACCGCGCGCCGGACGACACCGCGGTGATTCTCTACACCTCCGGCACCACCGGCTCGCCGAAGGGCGCCGAGCTCACGCACTCGAACCTCACGAGCAACGTGAGCGCGGTGGTGTCGCTGCACTCCTTCGGCGAGCACGACGTGCTGCTGGGCGCGCTCCCGCTGTTCCACTCGTTCGGCCAGACCTGCTCGATGAACGCCGCGGTGGCGGCCGGCGCCACGCTGTCGCTCATCCCCCGCTTCGACGCCGGCCGAGCCCTCGAGATCATCGAGCGCGACCGGGCCACCGTGTTCCAGGGCGTGCCGACGATGTACTCGGCGATGCTCCACCACCCGCGCCGCGAATCGTTCGACGTCTCCACGCTGCGGGTGTGCGTGTCGGGCGGGGCCTCCCTGCCCGCGGAGGTGCTGCGGGGCTTCGAGGAGGCGTTCGGGTGCACGCTGCTCGAGGGCTACGGGTTGAGCGAGACCTCGCCGGTGGCTTCTTCGAACCGACCGGATCGCGAGCGGCGGCCGGGCTCGGTGGGGATGCCGATCGATGGCGTGTCGATGAAGATCGTGGGCCTCGATGGCTCCGAGGTGCCGCCTGGATCCCGAGGCGAGATCGTGATCCGCGGGCCGAACGTGATGAAGGGCTACTGGGGCCACCCGGACGCCACCGCCGAGGTGATGCGCGACGGCTGGTTTCACACCGGCGACGTCGGCGTGATGGACGAGGACGGCTACTTCTTCATCGTCGACCGCATCAAGGAGCTGATCATCCGCGGCGGCTACAACGTCTATCCGCGCGAGGTGGAGGAGGTGCTCTACGAGCACCCGGCGGTGCGCGAGGTGGCGGTGGTGGGCGTGCCGCACCCCGAACTCGGCGAGGAGGTGGCGGCTGCGGTGGCGCTGCACGACGGCGCCGACATTGACGAGGCCTCGCTGCGCGAGTGGGTGAAGGGGCGCGTGGCGGCGTACAAGTACCCGCGGCGGATCACGTTCGTGGACGAGCTGCCGAAGGGGCCGTCGGGGAAGATCCTGAAGCGCGAGATCTCACTGCCGGCGGCGGAGGCGGCGGGACGTGGTTGATCTAAAGGCTGATAGTCAGCTTCTAGATCGACCACGTAGGTCTTCGAGGATCGTTTGGGCCGCGTTCCAGCCCGGCATTCCGTGGACGCCCGGGCCGGGGTACACCCAGCCGCCCGCCACGTATAGGCCGTCGAGCGGCGTTCGGTAGCGGCATAGCCGGGGGTGCGGGCGGAACATCAGCTGTTGCTGCGGCACGAGGCTGCCGCTGGCGAGGTCGCCGCCGGCCATGCTCGGGTTGTCGCGCTCGATCTCGGCGGGCGTTCGGATCGAGCGCGCCAGCACCGTGGAGCGGAAGCCGGGTGCGAAGCGCTCGATCCGGGCCTCCACGCGCTCGGCCATCTCGTCCGAGGAGAGCCCTGGGCGCTGCGGCACGCGCGCGTAGACGTAGAGCGTGTGCTGGCCCGCAGGGGCCCGCGACGAGTCGAAAAGCGTGTGCTGGCCCACCACCAGCACCGGCCGCGACGGGAACTCCCCCTTTATTGCCTGATCGAGCGAGCCGGCGATCTCATCGAGCGGACCGCCAACGTGCACAACAGCGGCGCGACGAGCCTCGTCAGACAGCCACGGCACCGGCCCCCGCAGCCCATAGTCGAGCTTGAGCGTGCCGAGCCCGTAGTCCCAGCGCCGAAGGCGCCCGGGCAGCGCGCCCTCGGGCACGAGCCGCATCAACACGGCCGGGCTGGCGGTGCAGAGCACGGCATCCGCTTTCAGCTCCTCAATGCTTCGCACCTCCACCCCGCAGCGCACTTCGCCTCCGTGCCACCGCAGCCGCTCCACGAGCGCATCCGTCAACCCCTGCGCCCCGCCTCTGGGAAACGGCCAGCCCACCAGGTGACCCAGAAAATTGAGCCCGAGGGAGAAGGCGCCGCTGCCGGGCATCGATGGCGGGATGTCCGCATGCGCGCCCGAGCCGGCGAGCCACGCGGCGCGCCGGTCGTCGTCGCCGAACAGCCGTCGCCCGAGCACCGACGAGGGCAGCGGAGCCAGCGGAGCGAGCAACACCGCCTCCTTCCCCAGCTCGATCAGCGGTCGCACCGGCGGGAAGCGTCCTAGGGCGGCTCGGATCAGAGGAGAGCGCACCGCGCAGAGCCGCTTCACCAGCCGCCGCCACGGCTCCCCGACCACGGCGGCCGTGGCATCCAGATCCCGCAGCAGCGAGATCGCCGACCCGTCCTCGAACACGTGTGCCATCGGCCGCTCCGGATTCACCCAATCCACATCCAGCTCCAGAGCACGAAACGCCGGCGAGGCCGCGGTCAACGGAAAGAAGCCGGAACACGTGTCATGTATGAAGCCCGGTAGCGTCAGCGCATCCGAGCGAACGCCGCCGCCGGGAGCATCGGCGGCCTCGAGCACGGTCACATCGACGCCGGCAGCGGCCAGCCGCACCGCCGCCACGAGCCCGTTGTGCCCTGCCCCGATCACCACCACCATGGCCACAGGGTTACCCGGATGCGAATATCCGCGCATGCAGATACGTGCCGCCGTGCTGGAGGAGTTCGGCAAACCGCTGAAGGTGCAGGACGTGGAGCTCGCGCCTCCGGCAAAGGGCGAGGTGCTCGTGAAGCTGGCGGCGTGTGGCGTCTGCCACACCGACCTCTACACGGCCTCCGGCGCCGATCCCTCCGGCTACGCTCCCACCGTCCTCGGCCACGAGGGCGCGGGAGTGGTGGAGGCCGTGGGCGACGGCGTTACGAGCGTGCAGCCAGGCGACCACGTGGTCACCCTCTTCTCGCCGCAGTGCCGCGAGTGCATCCACTGCAAGAGCCCGAAGACCAACCTCTGCCTCGCCATCCGCGAGCAGCAGAACAAGGGCTACCTCCCGGACGGCACCACGCGCCTATCGAGAGACGGCCACCCGATTCGCCACTTCATGGGCACGAGCACGTTCGCGGAAGCCACCGTGATGCCGGAGATCGCGCTGGCGAAGATCGCGCCCGACGCCCCGCTCGACCGCGCGTGCCTGTTCGCCTGCGGCCTCTCCACCGGGCTCGGCGCCGCGATGTACACCGCCAGGGTGGAGCCCGGCTCCACGTGCCTGGTGTTCGGCGCGGGCATGGTGGGCCTCGGCGCGGTGGCCGGCTGCCGGCTGCAGGGCGCGGAGCGGATCATCTGCGTCGACCTCTCCGACGACCGGCTCGAGCTGGCGAAGGGCCAGGGCGCCACGGACCTCTGGCGGGCGGACGAGCACACCGGCGAGCGGATCCTCGAGGAGACCGGCGGCTTCGGCGCCGACTACACGTTCGAGGCCACCGGGCTCGTGTCAGTGATGCGCCAGGCGGTGGAGACCGCGCGCATGGGCTGGGGCCTCTGCACCGTGATCGGCGTGGCGGGCAAGGGCGAGACGCTCGACATCGTGCCGCGCTTCCTCATCACCGGCCGCCGCGTGGCAGGGTCATCGTTCGGCGGCGTGAAGGGGCGCGACCAGGTGCCCGAGCTCGTGCAGCGCTACCTCGACGGCGACATTGACGTTGACCCCTTCATCTCGCACCGCATTTCGCTCGACGAGGTGAACAGGGGCTTCGAGCTGATGGAGGCCCAGGACGGCATCCGCAGCGTGATCGAGCTCTAGGCGCTGGCGGCGAACAACCGCTCGATCAGGCGCGCGGACGCCTCGCCATCGTCGAGCGGGCAGAAGCGCTGGCGCCAGGCGCGGTAGCGGTCCGCGTACTCGGGCGGAACCGCGCCGTCCAGCGAGCGCAGCGCGTCCGCCAGCTCGTCGGTGGTGCGCACGATCGGGCCAGGCACCTCGGCCTCGTAGTCGATGTAGAAGCCGCGGATCTCGTCCCGGTAGGTGTCGAGGTCGTAGGCGAAGAAGATCATCGGGCGGCCGGTGTTGGCGAAGTCGAAGGCGAGCGCCGAGTAGTCCGTGATGAGAACGTCAGCGGCCGCCAGCAGCTCGTTCGCGCTCGGCCACATCGACACGTCGAGAACCCGCTCGAGGCCGCCCGTGTCCACCGCGTCCGCCACCGACGGGTGCTTGCGGATGAGCAGCCAGGCGTCCGGGCCGAGCGCGTCAAGCACGGGCGCCACATCAAGGTGCTGGTCCATCCGGTGGCGGCCGCGCCTGTCCACCACGTGGTCGCGGAACGTGGGCGCATACAGAACCACGCGGTCGCCCTCCGGGATCCCCAGCGCACGCCTCACCTCGCGCGCGGTCTGCTCGCGTCCCGGACCCGCCAGCACGTCGTTGCGCGGAAGGCCGAGCTCCAGGATCTCGCCCTCGAAGCCGTAGGCGTCCCGCAGGATCGGAGAGGCGAAGCCCGAGGCCGATAGCAGGTACTTCCAGCTCGCCATCTGGTCCTCCCAGTGCCACGAGAGCCGCATCGTGCTGCGCAGGTGCGGCACGTCGAGGCCGACGCGCTTGAGCGGCGTGCCCTGGAGCGTCTGCACCACCACCTGGTCGGGACGGCTCCTGAACCACTTGGGCAGGAAGACGTTGGCCACGACGAATCGCGCGCGAGCCATTGCCTCGTAGTACTCGCGGCTGCCCGCGCGAATCACCGTCCCGCCCGGAGGGATCGCGGCGCGGCCGTCGCGAACCACCCACAGATGCTCGAGTGAGGAGCCGCGCCGCAGGAGCTCCTCGTGCAGGGCACGCGGGCTGTCCGCGTACTGGCGGCCGCCGAAGCTGATGAACACCACGGCGTCGCGCAGCGGCTGCTCGCGCGCCGGCGTGTACACGTGCTCGCGCAGCTGGTTCTGATGGAAGCGCCCGCGCTCGCCGTCGTCGTCGAGGTCGCGGTGCGCGGTCACCACCACCTGGAGCTGCGGGGTGACGGTGAGCAGGAAGGTCTTGTGCCGGATCACTTGCTCCATGGGCAGCCGCTCGTACAGCTGCTGGGTCATCAAGACGGGCGTCCTGGCGCCTTCCGCGTCTTCGCGTGCGAACAGGTCCCACTTGCCCTCGCGGAGCGGCAGCTCACCGGCAAGAGACCGCACGTGACCCGGCGTGAGCGTCGCGCGGAAGCGGCTGCCCTCCACTCGCAGAGGGAAGGCGTACTCGAGCAGATAGTGCCTCCCAACCAGCAGCAGCTCCTGGAACTGCGCCCCGCCCGCGCCAAGCTCGCCCGACAGCTCGAGCTCCCCGGAGTCGGTCCAGAGCGCCTCGTCCACCAGTGGCTGCGGCGTCCGGGCGAGCAACACGGCGTCGCCGTCCTTCGTGCGCACGAGCGCCAGCTCCTGGTGGCCACACGGCCACGAGCCCTCACGCACGTGCTCCTCGAGCGACACTCGCCGCCGGCCCGCTCCCTTGCCCACCACCCAGAGGTTCCAGAGCTTCGCGCCCGCGTAGTCGCTCCCCTGCGGCTCGGACGTGGCCCGCTCGGCCGCGCTGGCAAGCTCGTCGAGCGGCACCCGCACGGAGAACTCGCCCGAGTCACGGCTGCGCTCGAGCGGGAACTCGAGCTTCTGCGAGCCGGGGCGCGCGAGGCGCAGCGCTGTGCCAGCGCCGTGCATGCGGCCGGACAGCTCCACCGCGCCGTCCACCAGACGGTGGCTCACGATGCTCGCCCAGCCGTCGCGCAGGTGCAGAGCGATCTCGCCGGTCTGGGCGGGGGTGGCCTTCAGCCACATGCCGTTGGAGAGCACGTGGTCGACCGCGCGCACCGGGCGCGGGCTGTCGACGAAGAAGCGCGAGCGCCGCCGGGTCACGCCGCCGGCGCGCACGGTCACGTACAGGTCCCACGTGCCGGGCCGCCAGCGTCCGAGCGAGCGCAGCTTGCCCGGCGGCAGCGTGGCCTCGAAGCCGGACCACTGCGCGTCCGCGGAGGCCTGCGACGTGTTCGCCGTGACCTCCGGCCGGTGCACCACCTGCGCGCGCAGGCGGATGGCGGACGTGCGCATGCGAACGCGCAGGAGCCTCCCGCGCCGCACCACCGTCACGGTCACGCGCTGCGAGTCGCGCTCAGGAGCGCCCAGTCCCGAGATGAACGCGTACCCGCCGATCTTCAACTCGTCGCCGTCGAAGCGCAGGTCGTCCACCCGCGGCGACACCACCAGCTCCTCACGCAGGCGGTAGACCGAGCGCGGGATCTTCAGCTCGGGATCGGTGCGAAAGGGGTAGTCCCCGTACCACCTCCGGCCCACGCGCACCGGCGGCGTCTCGCGCAGACGCTCCCGCTGGAAGCGGAGCACCTGCAGCAGCTCCGGCATCATCCGCCGCCGCACGAGGTGCCACTTGAGCCTGTCGATCGCCGGCAGGTCGCGATAGATGCCGCGGCTCGCCTGTTCGAGAAACGCGTTCGCCCGGTCGAGGAAGAGCTCGCGGTACTCGTCGGACGCACCACCGAGCACGTCCAGGTAGTAGCGAAGGTCCTCCTCCACCACGCTCTGCTCGTACCAGCGGCGCGCGCGGCGCGGCCCCTCCTTCGCGAGGAAGTCGCGCACCTCCTCCACCGCGCTCATGCGGTCGAGCAGCGCCTTGTTCTCGAGCCGGCGCTGGGTGATCGACAGGTTCGCGCCCTCGCGGACGCGGTAGAGGTAGACCGGCTCCGCGATCACGTCCACCGAGCGGGCCTTGAAGTGGGCCGGGAGCGTGACCGGGATGTCCTCGTGGATGCGCCCGTCCGGGAAGCGGAAGCCGTTCTCCTCCCAGAAGGACCTGCGCCAGAGCTTGTTCCATGCCGTGCGGTCCGCGAGCAGTGGGCGGAACTTCGTGATGTGCGTCCTGAGCCGTGTGCGCTCGAACGCGCGGGCGAGGAAGCGCGCGGGCACGATCCCGGTCTCGGTGAGCCGGTTGGCGTTGCCCGTGGCGAAATCGGAGCCCGTCTCCTGCAGCGGCGTGACCAGCAGCTCGAAGGCGTCCGCAGGGATCAGGTCGTCGCTGTCCACGAACCAGAGGTACTCGCCTGTGGCCTCCGCCGAGCCGGTGTTGCGTGCACGGCTGAGGCCGCCGTTCGGCTGGGTGACCAGGATGAAGCGCGGGTCGGCGGCGGCGAACTCCTCGGCGATGGCGGCGCTGCCGTCCGTGCTCCCGTCGTTGACCATGATCACCTCGAAGTCCTGCACGGTCTGCGCGGCGATCGACTCGAGGCAGGGACGCAGGTAGTCCTCGACGTTGTAGATCGGCACTACGGCGCTGATGAGCGGCACGGGAGAAATCTAGGCGCCGAAGGCTCGGCGGATGCGCTTGCGGTAGCTCACCGGGATGCGCCGCGCCACCCGCACGTAGAGGTTCGGCGCCGGCGGCGGGGCCTTCTTCTTTCCGCGCGGCTTCACCGCGGTGACCGACGACTGCGTGATCGCCTCCGCCTCGCTGTAGAAGGCGTCGTACTCGGCATGCGACGCATCGAGCGCCGCGCGCACCTCCGGGCCGTCGCCGCCGGCATCGGCCAGCGGCTGGAGCTCGCCCCACACGCGCTCCGCCATGTCGCGGACCGACGGCGGCACCTCGAGCTCCTCCCACCCCACGCGGTTGCGGTGGAGAGTGGGATCGACGAACTCGTCCACCTGCGGGAAGCGCTCGCGCTCGAGCCCGCTCAACAGCGGATCCCCGACCGCCTCGCCCACCCGCCGCACCTGCTGATCCCAGTTCGCCAGCAGGTCCTCGTACCTCACGAACGCCCGCGGCATCTCGCGCGTCTTGCGCTCGGTCTCGAGCATCACGTTGAGCCACGAGGCCGCGCGGCTGGCGTCGGTCTGCCAGTCGCCGTACCACTTGCGCGCGCTGGTGAGGCTCTCCGCCGGGTGGCGCATCATGCCGATGAACGAGGTGGGCACTCCGAGGTCCGCCGCGCAGGCGGTCCACAGCGTGAGGAACCAGCCCACCCGCGGGTCCTTAACCACCACCGCCTCCGCGTGCTCGAGCTCCCCCTTTAACCACTGGCGCAGCTCGCCACGAATCTCCTCGTCGCCGGCCGTGGCATCGGTCTTCTCCCACGCCGCCGGGCGCGCGTCGTAGACCGTCACGCGCAGCTTGCGCATCACGCGCTTGTGGAAGTTCACCACCCACTCGGGCTCGCCGAAGCCGCGCGGGTTGGTCTCGTCGGCCCCGATCTCGGGCTGGGGGATGTGGAACCCGACCTTGCCGAGGATCCCCGTCATCAGGCTCGTGCCGCTGCGCCCCATGCCCGCAACGAGCACGAGACGGCGCCCGCCGGCGGCGCTCAACCCGTCACCGCCTCGACCGCAGGCGCCGGCGACGGCAGCTCCTCGCCGAGCCACACCCGCCGCACAACGCGCTCGGCCGCATGGCCATCGTCGAGGTGGCAGAAGCGAGCGCGGAACGCGGCCCGCAGGCGGTTCGCCTCGTCACCGAACGCGGATCCGGACGAGAGCGCGTCCACGAGCTCCGCCTCGGTTCTCGTGATCACCCCCGGCGGCTCGGCCATCAGGTCGAAGTACACCCCGCGCCTCTCCTTGTACTCCTCCCAGTCCGGCGCGTGGATCACGATCGGGCGGTCGAGCACGCCGTAGTCGAACATGAGCGACGAGTAGTCGGTGACGAGCACGTCGGAGGCGATGCAGAGCTCCTCCACCGAGCGGTGCGCGGACACGTCAATCACCCGGCCGCCGGCGAGACCCTCCGCGCTGTCGTAGAAGTAGTGCGCGCGCGCGAGAACCACCCAGTCCGGGCCGAGCCGGTCGGCCACAGCCGCGACGTCGAGCATCGGCACGAATCCCTCTAGGTACTCGCGGTGAGTGGGCGCGTAGAGCATGACCCTGCGGCCGCTCTCGATGCCCAGCTCGGCGCGGATCCGCTCGGTCTCCTCGTCTCCGGCGGTCGCGAGCACGTCGTCGCGAGGATAGCCCACCTCCAGCGTCTCAGCCGGCACGGGATACACGCGCTCCCAGATCGGCGTGGTGAACCCGTTCTGCGCGATGCTGAAGTCCCAGCGCATGCAGCGGCGGAGCAGCGGCGGGCCGGCTTGAGGCTGGTCGAGCCCCATCACCTTGAGCGGCGTTCCGTGGTGGGTCATCACGTGCACCGTGCCCTCGCGCTTCACGAGGTTGTTCGGGAAGTTCACGTTGTTCACGAACCACTTCGCCCGCGCGACCAAGTCGTAGTACTCGCGGGAGCCGGCCATCACGTACTCCACGCCGTCGGGCACGGCGTCCGCGCCGTCGGTGTTCACCGCCCACACCCCGTGGAAGCCGGGCACGAGCTCACGCGCCTTCTCGTAGATCGCGCGCGGGTTGCACGAGTAGCCGCGGAACCAGTACGCGGCGAACACCGCCAGGTCGGGATCGATGGGCTGGCGAAGCCTCGCGCGATAGTGGCGCTGGAGGTCATTCCTCCGGGGCGTGATCGCGCGCTTCACCTTGCGCGACACAGCCTTCACGCGCGCGGGCCGCACCCGGCGGCGGAGCCCCACAGCCTCGTCGAGCGCGCGGAACGCCGGATAGCTGCCGCCGGCCACCACCCGCGCGCGCAGCTCCAGTGCACGGCTGCCTAGCGCGGCACCGCCGCCATGTGCCCGCCACGCCGCCGACATTCGCGTGAAGAACTCCTCCCGCTGGGCCTCCGGCAGGCGCGCCAACAGCGAGAGCTCGTGACGGAGCATCGACGGAGGTACGAGCCGCTTACGCGGCTCCGGGGCATCGAACGCGAAGACGGCCTCGTACTGCGCGAACACGTCGAGCGGCGAGCCGTGCACCACCGCGTTGGGCGGGCGCCTGCGCACGTAGCTCTCCTCCCCGAGCGAGTCGATTCGGGAAGCGGCCAGCAGCGCCGGCCAGGTGACGCTCAGCTCGTGGTGCGCACCCGCGCCGAAGCGCGCGCCGGTGGAGAGCAGGAACTCGCGGGAGAACACCTTGTTCCAAGCCTCGGGAGCGAGCGCGACGAGGGCAGAACGCTCCTCGAGCGTGCCCGCAGGCCCCTCGAGCGCGGCGGCGTGCGGGCCCGGCCTGGTCGCGCCGAACACGTCGGCTCTCGAGTGGTGCACCACGAGCACGTCGGGCGAGGTGGACTCGAGCCGCGCCGCAACCGTTCCGAGCGCGCCGGGCGGAAGCAGATCGGTGGTCTCCACGAACCACACGAAGCGACCCCGCGCCATCTCGGAGAGCGCCATGTTGCGCGCCGCCCCGAGGCCGGCGCGCTGGGCCAGGTGGCGGACCCGCACGCGCTGGTCGCGCGCGGCCAGCGAGTCGAGCATGGCGGGCGCATGGTCGCCCGACGCATCGTCGATGGCCACCAGCTCGAAGTCGGAGAACCCCTGTTCCAGCACGGATCGCGTGAGTTCAGGCAGCCATCCCTGCTCACGGTGCACGACCAGGACGAGGCTCAAGGCGGGACCAGACACAGCGTGGCAAGCTACTAGACGGTGCAGCCACCGCCGCCCGTATTCGAGGACGCGCCAGTGCTGTGCGGGCATCGCGGCAGCGGCAGGGGAACCGTTGGCGGCCAGGCCGAGAACACGCTTGGCTCATTCCGCGCGGCCGCATCGGCCGGTGCTCCGTGGGTGGAGGTGGACGTACGGGCCACGGCCGACGGCACGCTCGTGGCCTCCCACGATCCCGCCACACCCGATGGCAGCTCGATCGCCATGATGAGCGCGGCAGAGGCGGACGACCTCGGCCTCATGCGGATCGCGGACCTGCTCGAGGACCTCCCCCAGCACGTGGGCGTGAACCTGGAGATCAAGACGGCGCTCGAGGACGCCGAGCGCGCGCGCGAGCGAACCACCGCGGCCCTCACCGCCGACCTTGCGATCAAGCACGCGACGGGCAGAAAGATCCTCGCCACGAGCTTCGACCCATCCGCGCCGCTCATCGTCCGCGAGCGAGCGCCGCAGATCCCCGTGGGGCTGCTCACGTGGATCCGCTTCCCGCTCCGGAAGTCGATACCGGCCGCAAAGCATCTGGGCCTGGACGTGGTGGCGCCTCACGTGCAGTCGTTCCGGCTCGAGGAGACGCCCGACCATGAGCTCGCGCGCCGCATGGAACTCGCGCACGCCGTGGGGCTTCAGGTGGTGGCGTGGTGTCCCTTGCGGGAAGAGCGCGATCGCCTCGCCCGCGCGGGAGTGGATTGCCTGATCGTGGACGATCTGCCCGCAGCGCTCGCGAACTGGCGCCGGTGAACGAACACGACGTATGGGCCGAAGTCACCGCGGACCCAGTCGGCGGGAGCGAAGTTCTTGCGCCGGAAGTAGATCTGGATCGGGATCGGGTCCGGGAAGCTGTCCTCCTGCGTCTCGATGCGCGGGCCGAGGAAGGTCTTGGCGAGCACCATCGCAGCGATCGGCCCGAACTTGTTGTGCTCGAGGATGCGGTTCATGCACGCCGGATTGGGACAGCGCGCCGCGGCACGGAGCACCTCGATCCGCTGCGCCAGGTGCGCCATCGGGTGGGCGTAGCGGGCGCGCAGCGGCAGGTAGCCCCAGTACGGCTTCATGATCAGGACGAGGTGGGCGCCGGTGACGATCGTGAGCTGGTGAGGCTTCTTGCCCGTCGTGCGCGTGATGAAGGAGGAGATGGCCCGCGCCTGCCCCATCGGAGGATGGTCGTGCGCGCGGACCGAGAGCGGGCCGCCGGCCAGGTCCGCGCCCTGTGCGGAGCCGAGCACGAACGTCGCCGGGATCGCCACCACGAGCACGAGCGTGGCGAACAGCCTCTGCGTCTCCCCGCTTCTCCGGAAGCGGTCGAGCGCGACCGGCACTGACGCTCCGATCGTGGCCCACAGCATCGTGACCGCTCGGTGCGGCTGCAGCTGGTTGTGGGCGAACACGAGCGTTGCGACCGATATGAGCTGGTAGACGATCGTCCCGGCGATCACGGCCGCCACCGCCCGGCTGCCGAGTGCGCCGAAGGTGAACGCGAGTGCGAGCAGGGCGGCTATCGCGAGGATGGTGAGCGCCTGCGGGCCGCCCGAGATGCCGGTGGCCACGCGGAAGAAATCCGGCCGCACGAAATGTCCCTGCGAGGCGGCGCCGTGCGCGATCTCCCTGAGCAGCGGGACCCAGAAGATGGCTGTGAGAAGCGCGATCCCGGCCAGCAGACCGCCCGTGCGGATGAGCGCGGGGCGGCGCTCGGCGGACGGCGTGAACGCAGCGAGGGCGATCAGCACCACGGCCAGGAGGATGAAGAGCAGGTAATAGGAGAGGGCCAGCCCGACCCCCACCAGCCCGAGGAGGATGAGCGACCACCGCATTCTCGGAGCGGGCGTCCTGATGGCGTGCAGCGTGGCCGCCACCCACGCGGCGCCCGTGACGGCCACGAAGCAGGAGTACGGCTCGTACCACGCCTGCGTGATGAATCGCGTCGGGCCGATCTGCGGGCTCAGCACGAGCGAGGAGCCGATCGCCGCGCAGAGCGCGCCCGCCGGTGACAGCACCGAGCGCCAGAGCAGGTAGGCGACCACCAGCGCGGCGCCAATGGTGAAGATCGTGAACGGCTTCATGATGTGCCACGGCTCGTGGAGCCCCAGCACGTGAGCCGTCCTCCCGGCCACCCAGAACCACCCCGGCGGATAGAAGGCGTGCAGCCCCTTGAACGTGTAGTCGGTGAGATGCCAGGTGGAGGCGAAGCGCGTGACGTACTCGGTGCGGAACGTCATGTCGCCGCCGAAGATCGTGTTGAGCGGCTGAGACGTGCCGCGCAGACCGGCGGTGATCGGCATCGTCACAAGCCCGGCCGCGATGCCTGCCAGCCCGCCGACCACGGCGCGCGACCATGTCCTGGCTCCCCAGCGGTGCTGCACGAGCTGAGCCACCACCGCCACCACGATCATCAGCGCCGCCCACACCGGGCCGAGCCCGCGCGCCACCTGGCTGACGGGCTGGAAGTTCACCGCGCCGAGGAAAACATGGACGAGCGCGGCACTGAGCGCGGCGCCCGCGAGGAGCAGCGCTAGCTCGGCGGCGGGCCAGGTGGCCGCGCGCAGCCGGCGGTCAGACGGGAATGACAGGGCGGCACGCTGCAATCCGGAACCCCGCGATGAGGGTAACGACGGAAGCTGGGAATTCCCTTATCCAAGTGTCTCACGTGCGGCCTCGGGCGTGGCGGCTTTTTTCTCCCTCCACACGCGTTCCGTCTTGAGGCCCGCGATCGAGGTGTGCTTCGAGCACATGAAGGCTCGCCTGCTGCCCTCCCTGTATCTCTTCGCACCCTCCCAGCTCGTGAACTCGGGGCGCAGCATCACCGTGCGGTAGCCATATCGCTTCACGAGCTTGACCACCGCCTGGGCGGTGGGATGGAGCGCGACGGGAAGGTCGGCGGCCGCGCGCGGATCGTCGAGGTCCTGCCCCACGATCCTGAAGTAGGGGCCGTAGACGCCGGTGGCGAGCGTGGTGTCGATCACGAGCAGGTCCGTGTTCCAGGCGGAGATACGCTCCATCAGCTGGACAGGCGTGCTCACGTGGTAGAGGAGGCCGAGGCAGAGGACGATGTCGAAGCGCTGCTCTCCCAGGTCGAGGGCGAAGATGTCCGCCAGCTGGAAGCGGTAGCGGCTCGGGTCCACCCCCTTGGCCTCGAAGACGAGATTGGCCTGGTCCATGTGCATCTGGCGCGCGTCCACGCCGAGCACGAAGTCCGCGCCCGCCTCGATCGCCGCGAGTGACCAGAAGCCGGCGTTGCAGCCAAGGTCCAGAACGCGCTTTCCGGCAAGAGAGCCGCCGCACACCTGCACGAGCGGCGAGAAGAAGTACTCCTTCCGCTGCGCGTGCCTATTAACGTGCTCGGGATCGAAGATGGGCGTGCGAACTCCACCGCCGAGGTCGAACTCGTAGTGCCACTGCGGGAAACTGGCGACGCGCGCGCGGAGCTCTTCCGCCTGGTACGTGATGCGACGCAGGATATTCGGGGAGCGCAACTTCGCCGGTGCCCGGTGTTCAAAATCGGTTGCCTTCCCCGCTGAGAACGCTGCTCTGCGCCGCGCTGGCGCTCCTCGCGCTGCCCGCGACCGCGGGAGCGGTTGTCCACACGCCCGCGGGCTGGGTGGTGAACCCCACCGGGCGGCAGATCATCGCCACGCCCGGCACCGGCGGCTTCCAGGGCCCACTCGGAACCGCGCTCTCGCCCGACGGCAGGCTCGCGCTGTCGGTGTCGAGCGGAGCCACGCGCTTCCAGACCGCTGACCTCTTCGATCTTGCCTCCGGCAACCGGGTGAGCTCCGTGGGGTATGACGGCGAGCTCGGCGAGTCAGTGTTCCTCGGCGTGGTGTTCTCTCCGGACGGCACGCGTGCCTGGGCTTCCGGCGGCGGCGAGAGCGTGGTGCACAGCTACACCGTCTCGGGCGATCAGCTCACGCCGGCCGGTGACATCCCGGCGCCGTGGTTCCCGGCGGGCATGGCCTATGGCCGCACGCCCCTGGGCGACCGCATCTACGTGGCCAACAACCTCGCCGGCCCGGGCAGCTCGGACAACCCGCCGGGCCACCAGGTCACGGTGATCGACCCCGCGACCAACGCCGTCACCGGGATCATCGATCTCGGGGTTCACCGCGAGCCGCTGGCGATCGCCTTCGACCGCACGGGACGTAAGGCGTACGTGACGAACTGGGTGGGCCGGTCGGTGTCCGTGATCGACACCGCCACGCAGCAGAAGAAGTACGACATCCTGCTCTCGCCGCCGGGCCAGCCGCTGCTGGGCGACCATCCAGACGCCATCGCCGCCAACCCCGCGCGCAACGAGATGTACGTGGCGAACGGCAACAGCGACACCGTGTCCGTGATCGACAGCCGGCACGACAGGCTCGCGGCCACCCTGCGCGTGGGCCTCTCAAAGGGCAACCCCACAGGCGCGACGCCCGACGGCATCGCCGTGAGCCCGGACGGCAGCCGCGTGTACGTCGCGCTCGGCGGCGAGAACGCGGTGCAGGTGATCGACGTTCGCAGCCGCCGCTCGCTCGGCTTCATCCCCACCGCCTGGTACCCCACCGACGTGGACGTGACGCCCGACGGGAGCAACCTCGTGGTGACCAACCTCAACGGCACCACGAGCGGCCCAAATCCGTGCGGCCCCCGCAGCCCGCTACCCCAGTGCGCGGACACCGTGGAGCCGAACATCCACCAGGACACGGAGTCGGTGAAGTCGATGGTCAAGGGCTCGCTCGACGTGATCCCGGTGCCGTCGCGGTCGCAGCTGCGCAGCTACACCGCCAGTGTGCGCGGCTACAACCGGGTGCGTGCGCGCCCGGCGCGCAAGCCGAAGTACCTCAACCGGATCAAGCACGTGATCTACGTGGTGAAGGAGAACCGCACCTACGACCAGGTGCTGGGCGATCTCGGCAAGGGCAACGGCGATCCGGGGCTCACCCTATTCACCGCCGACTCGGCGCCGAATCACCACGCGCTGGCCAGCCGCTTCACTCTGCTCGACAACTTCTACACGGACGCGCAGGTGTCCGCGGATGGTCACAACTGGATCACCCATGCGGGCGTGACGGACTACGTGGAGAAGATGTGGCCGTTCGTCTACTCGCAGGGGGAGCGCAACAACCAGCGCGCGTACGACTTCGAGGAGGTGAATCCCAACCGCGTGTTCGCGAGCGAGCCGCTGTCGTTCGACTCGAGTGTGAAGCGGAGCGCTGCCGCCCCCACCGAGGGCTACATCTGGGACGACGCGTACCGGCACGGCGTGTCCTATCGGATCTACGGCGAGTTCACGACGTCGCCGAACGGCTGCGCCACCTCCAGCACGAGCAGCAACATCACGCACCTCAGCTCGCGCTTCGGCAGTCACGTCGACCGCCGCTACCCGGGCTTCAACCTCACGTGCCCGGACACCATCCGCGAGGCGGAGTGGCAGCGCGAGTTCGCGAACTTCAATTCCGTGCACACGCGCTCGCTCGCCCGCTACAAGCGCGAGAAGGCGCAGCGGAGGCGGGAGGAGGCGCGGCGCAGGCACCTGCCGCCGAAGCGCCGCCGCAAGCTCGGCCCGCTGCCGCGCGTGGCGCCGCCCAGCGACCCGCTCCCGAAGTTCGAGATGGTCCGCCTGCCGAACGACCACACCGCCGGCACGCGGGCCGGCCGCCCTGCGCCGGAGGCCTTCATGGCGGACAACGACCTCGCGCTCGGCCGCTTGGTGTCCGCCGTCTCGCACAGCTCCTACTGGGGCAGCACGGCCATCCTCGTGACGGAGGACGACGCCCAGGACGGGCCCGATCACGTGGACGCACACCGGACGCTCGGCTACGTGATCAGCCCCTACACGCAGACCGGCCGGACCGATTCGCGCCAGTACGATGCCGCCGCGCTCACGGCGCTCGCGGAGCGCCTTCTCGGCATGCCGCCGATGGGCATCTACGACGCTCGGGCGCCGTCGATGTGGTCGGCCTTCACGTCCAAGCCCAACTTCGCGCCGTACGACGCGATCCAGCCCGCCATCACGCCGTTCGGCGGAGGCACCTTCGCGGTGAACTCGGCCTCGGCGCCGATGGCCCGGAGCGCCGCCGGATGGAACCTGAATCAGGCGGACGCGGCGCCCGACGTGCCGTTGAACCAATCGATCTGGAAGTCGGTTCACGGGCCCGACTCGCAGATGCCGGCGCCGAAGCACGATGCGATCGCCGGTTCAGGCGCCGTGGTGGGTGACGGCTGATCCGCTAACGTCCGGTTAGTGGACTCGCCGCCCATCGTCCTGATCCACGGACTCTGGCTCACTCCGCTCAGCTGGGAGGGCTGGAAGGAGCGCTTCGAGGCGCGCGGGCACCAGGTGCTCGCCCCGGCGTGGCCCGGGTTCGAGCGTCCAATTGAGGAGCTGCGCCGCGACACGAAGCCGTACGAGCGGGTGGGCGTGGGCGAGGTGACCGATCACTACGACGCGATCATCCGCGGGCTGGAGGCGCCGCCAATCGTCATGGGCCACTCGTTCGGAGGGCTCGTCACCCAGTTGCTGCTCGACCGCGGACTCGGCGCCGCTGGCGTGGCGATCGACCCGGCGCCGCCGAAGGGCATCTTCGGCCTTCCCTACTCGCAGCTGAAGGTGGCGTCGGTCGCGCTCAAGAACCCCGCCAACCGTCACCGCGCGCAGATGCTCACGCCCGAGCAGTTCCACTACGGCTTCACGAACACGCTGAGCGACGAGGACTCGCGGCGGGCTTACGACCGCTACGCCGTACCCGGGCCGGGGCGGCCGCTGTTCCAGGCGGGCCTCGCGAACTTCAACCCCAATGCGCCGACGAAGGTGAACACCCGCAACAACACGCGCGCGCCGCTGCTCCTGCTCGCAGGCGGCAAGGACCACACCGTCCCGGCCTCCACCACGCGCGCGAACTACAGGCTCTACCGGCATTCCACCGCCGTGACGGAGCTCAAGGAGTACCCCGAGCGCTCGCACTGGACCGTGGCACAGCCTGGCTGGGAGGAAGTGGCCGACCACGCGCTCGACTGGGCGCTCTCTCACCGATGAAGCCGCGCACGTCGATCCCGTCGGCCTGCGCCCGGCGCATCCCGGCCACGGCGCGGTCGATTGTCGAGCGCGCGGACGCGCCAGCCGCCGGAGAGCAGCTCGCCGGCGGCATGAGCGCCTATGAAGCCCGCTCCTCCAGTAATCAAGACTGTTCCGCGCATGCCGCTGCTCCGTTCCGGGTTCTCCAGCTTCAACCGGCCCCCGGCTACCCCGGAACGCAAGGGCCGAACGTGAAGATGAAGATCCCCGTGCCGCCGGCCCCGAGGCTGGCGCCGTGCGGCACCTGGCGACTCGGCCAGATCAGCCGCCGGCCACGTCGCGCCGCAGGAACGCGAGATACGCCCACACGATGGCGGGCAGCGCATACAGCGAGCACACCCAGGCGGCGCGCACTATCGGCTGCCAGTCGATCGGCTGGCGCAGGAAGCCCTGCCAGGCGTCGAACTGCGTGCTCAGAAGGTAGGGCCGCGTGGCGCCGAGCCCGGGCAGGATGCCGATGAGCTGGAGGATCAGCGAGAACATCAGGGTGCCCACCACCGCGGCCGCGCTGTTGCGCGTGACCGTGGACAGCAGCAGCCCCACGCACGCGATCGCCACGATCGGGATCAGGTACACGAGCAGGCTCAGCACCACCAGCAGCAGCCCGCGCGGCGCCGACACCGTGGTGCCGGACAGGCTCACGATCGGGTTGAAGCCCGAGGCGATCACCCCGGCGACGATCGCCACCACGCCGTTGATGAAGATCGCGGCCACCGCATAGGTGAACGCCGCGAGCGTCTTGCCGCTGAACACCTGACCGCGCTCGAGCGAGCGCGTGAGGATGGTCTTGAGCGTGCCGTTGCCGTCCTCCGAGGCCACGATGTCGCCCGCCACGAGAGCCGTGATCAGCGGGAACATCCAGATCGAGCCGAACAGGAGCAGCACGAGCGGGATCGCCAGGCCGGTGTCATGGATGTAGCGCCCGAACGGCACGTCGTTGGGGCCGCCGCCGCGCAGCGAGGTGGCGGTGACGAAGATGATCGGCACGGCCGCGGCGGCGCCGAGCCCGAGGTACGTGCGCTTCTGCGAGCGCAGCTTGCGCAGCTCCCAGCGGTAGACGGTCGCGACTCCCGGATGCGCGCTCATGCCGTGGGCTCCAGCGCCCTGGGCGCGCGGTCGCTCTCCTCGCCCCCCTCTGTGAGGCGGAAGAAGAGCTCCTCGAGCGTGGCGTGCTCGGGCGCGAGCGCGAGGATCGCGGCCCCGGACTCCACGAGCGCCACCGACAGCTCACCCACCACGGGCTCCTCCGCGCTGAAGTGGATCTCCGCTCCGCTCGTGCGCACGTTCGCCACGCCCGGCTGCGCTCGGCACACCTTCTCGGCCACCGCGTTGTCGGTGGTGCGAAGGCGGTAGCCGCCGCCGGCCGTGCGACGCAGCTCGTCGAGATGCCCCTCGTAGACCATGCTCCCCCTGCGCACGATCGCCACGCGGTTGCACAGCTCCTCCACCTCGGACAGGAGATGGCTCGACAGCATCACGGTGATTCCCTCGGACGCGAGGTGCCGCACGAGCCGGCGCATGTCTCGCATGCCGCCCGGGTCGAGGCCGGTGGTGGGCTCGTCGAGCAGCATCAGCCGCGGGTCGCGCAGCAACGCCGCGGCGATGCCGAGCCGCTGGCGCATGCCGTGGGAGTAGCCGCCGACCTTGTCCCTCGCGCGGTCCGCCAGGTCCACGACGTCCAGTGCGGACGCGATGCGCTCGCGCGAGTGGCCACCGTCGAAGGCCGCCATCATGCGCAGGTTCTCGAGGCCGCTCAGGTAGGGATAGAAGCGCGGCGCCTCCACGAAACCGGCCACGCCCTCGAGCGCGCGCACCGTCACCTGCGGGTCCCTACCGAACAGCCGCACCTGCCCGGCGGTCGGCCGGATGAGGCCCAGCATCATGCGCAGCGACGTCGTCTTGCCGGCGCCGTTCGGCCCGAGATATCCGTACACGTCGCCGGGCTCAACGGTGAGGTCCACGCCGGCCACCGCCGTGAGGTCGCCGTAGCGCTTCACCAGCCCGCGCACTTCCACGGGCGCGGCGGCGTCGCCCATCGCTAGAGGGCGCGCGCCGCGGCCAGCACAACGGCCGGCGGCTGCGAGCCGGCCACCACGTACTCCACGCCGCCCCGCGTGAAGCGCACCACGGTGCCGAGCGCCGTCGGCAGCTCCTGCCCTGTGGTGCCGTTGATGTCCACGGTGGGCAGCGACAGCCCGTTCTCGCCCTGCTGAGGCTGCTGCGGCGGCGCCTGCTGCCGGCCGGCCGGCTTCTCGAACACCACCAGGCCGTCGAGGCCCTGGCCATACGTGGCGAGCACGCCGCCCGACGCGAGGCGCTTCAGCTCTTGGCGGCTCTTGCCGGCGAGCTTCGCCGGAGCCGACGGTGTGAAGCCGGGGCTGAGCGGCTGCTTCGAGCCCGGGCCAGACTTCTGCGTGAGGTCCACCACGTGCGCGCCCTTCGGCGGCGAGAGGTTGAACACCGAGGAGCTCACCTTGCCGAACGAGATCTTCGTCGCGCTGAGCGACAGCACGGGCGAGCTGTTCCCGCGGGCGTACACGGAAACCTTGAGCGGCACGCCCTTCACGGCGTCCCAGAAGAGCCGCGCTCCCGATACGAGCCCGCCGTTGCGCGGCGTCACCCGCACCTCGTAGGCGGACTGGCCGGCGACCGTCGTGGGGATCGCGCCGGAAACCGCGGCGTGCTGGCGCGCCTGGGCGATGCCCTTCTGGATTCGGGACAGCGACGGCGGCGTCTTCCGCTCCGGCCTCTTGCTCTGGTGCTGCGGCACCTGGCCGGTGTAGGCGGTATTCGACGAGCCGTCGTACACGAGGAAGCTTTTGCCGTTCGACACGAGCTGCACGTCGCCGCCAGACGACTGCAGCTCGATCCGCACCTTGCCGTCCGAGCTCGCCCAGAGGCGGCCGCTCGCGCCGCTGATCAGCGGGTTGGACCCGGTGATCGCGCTCGAGTCGATCAGGTGGTTCGTGAACTTCACGCGCGCGGACACGCCGTCGACCCTGGGCGCCGTCAGCGCATCGTGCACGGCCTGGGCGAGCGGCTTCGGCGGCGGCTTGGTCCCGCCCCCGCTCGTGGCGGCCAGTGCTATGGCGGCGGTGGCGGCCGCTACGACGGCTACTCCGATCACGAGCGCGAGCAGGCGCGCCGTGGAGGTCGTTCGGAGAAATCGCATTCGAAGCTCCTCGCTCGGTCTGCGCCTCACGGTAGCGCGCCTTCCTTAACGCGTTCTTCGCTTGACACCGAACCGACCACTGGTACGGTCGCTTCTTCGTGTCCCAGCTACGTCTACATACGAGCAACCCGGCAAGCACGCTCATCGCCGCATACGGCGATGGCGGCCGCCTGCTGCTCCTGACCTAGACAGTTCGACTGGGTCGCGGGCAGCCGGATCGCCCGCGACCAGGTGTCGAACGGACACATTCGACCTCTGTAGCTCGCAGGCGCTCCGGATTTCAACGATCCACAAGGAGCGGTCATGCACTCGCTGATCCAAGAGCATTACGCGCGCGCCAGTCATGCTGAGCGTCTGGCGTGCGCGCAGCGGCGCAGACTGTGCTTCTGGCGACAGTCTCCGCCGCCTCCCCCACCGCCCCGGCCCGATGGCCGGGGCGGCGGCCTTTGTTGGCGCAAACGACCAGCATGGTCAGGAGCCGTTGCGCGTATCGTGGCGGTGGCGTGAACGTCCACGCGTCCCGTCTCCGGCTGCTCACGCCGCTCCGGCGGCGCGACTTCGGTTTGCTCTGGATCGGCGCGGCGGTCTCGCTCCTCGGCGACGGCATCTACTTCGTCGCGATCGCCTGGCAGGCGTATGAGCTGTCGAACGCGCCCACGGCGCTGTCGCTCGTGGGCGTGGCGTGGACTCTCCCCACGGTCGTGTTCCTCCTGTTCGGCGGCGCGATCAGCGACCGCCTCGAGCGCCGCCGGGTGCTCATCGCCGCGAGCGCGACCGAAGCGCTCGCGATCGGCGTGATCGGCGTGCTGTCGGTGAGCGGTCACCTCGAGCTTTGGATGCTGCTCGTACCGGTGGCCGTGTACGGCGCGGCGGAGGCCTTCTTCCTGCCCGCGTTCGAGGCGATCGTCCCGACCCTCGTCCCCCCGGACGACTACACGGCGGCCGCCGCGCTCGACAACTTCATGCGGCCGCTGGCGATGCAGTTGGTGGGCCCCGCGGTGGGCGGCATCCTCGTTGCGCTGGCCAGCCCCGGCGTGGCCTTCCTAGTGGACGCCGCCACGTTCCTCGTGGCGGTGTGCGCGCTCTCGATGATGCGGCCGGGGCACCGGCCCGCCGCCGGCGCCAAGTCGGCGCGGGAGGCCATTGGCGAGATAGCCGAGGGCTTCCGTTTCGTGCGCGCCAACGCGTGGCTGTGGGGGACGCTGGGGGCCGCATGCCTCAGCCTGCTCGCGTACTTCGGGCCGTACCAGGTGCTCGTGCCTTACCTCGTGAAGAACTCGCTTCACGGTGGCGGCGCGATGTTCGGCGCGATCAGGGCGGCGGGCGGCGTGGGCGCGATCCTCAGCGCGGCCGCAATAGCCCAGGCCGGCCTGCCGCGACGCTGCGTGAGCCTGATGTTCGCGGCCTGGTCGATCGAGGCGCTCCTGCTCGTGGGCTTCGCCGTGGCGAGCGGCGCGTGGGTGTTCGCGCTGATCGCACTCGTGAGCGGCGGCCTGGCGGCCGCGGGCAACGTGGTTTGGGGAACGCTCATGAAGGCGCTCGTGCCGAACGAGATGCTCGGCCGCGTGTCGAGCTTCGACTGGCTCGTGTCGATCGGGCTGATCCCGCTGTCGTTCGCCATCACCGGGCCCATCGCAGAGGCGATCGGCGCCGAGACCACGCTGGTGCTCGCCGGCGTGATCGGCGCGATCGCCACGATCTCCTTCCTCGCGGTGCCGGGCGTACGATCGCCCGAGCGAGAGCTCAGCGGCCTGGTGGCGCCCGTGGCGAGCGAGACCTAGAGCAGCCCCACCGGCACGAGCAGCGCCCGGCCGGCGAGCCCCGTCGTCCGGTCGTTCGCCGCCTCTTCGGCGTCCTGCAGCTCGGGTAGGTCGCGCAGTGCCCACAGCACCTCGGCGCGCACCCACGCGGCGTCGCGCGCACGCTCCACGTCCCACACCGCCACGATGTCGTCAACCGGGTTGAAGGCGAGGTCGAGCTCCTTGAGCAGCCCGGTCATCATCCACGCCTTCATCTCCTTCTCGACCTTCGAGATCAGGCCGTTCACCGAGTTGTAGTCCTTGTGCTGCGGATCGCCGGGCGTCTCGCCACGCGCGGCGCACGTGTCGCACACGCCCATCGCGAGATCGTGGTTGATGTGAGCGTTCATGCCGGCGAGCGCGAACTGCACCGGCGCGATCTGCCTGTTGAAGCGGGCCTCGAACAGCGGCTTCCAGGCGTGGAAGGGATATCCGTGCGGCAGCGCCCTGTCACCGGCCGCGTCGAGCGCGTGGAAGTAGCGGTTGCCGAAGTAGACGTCGAGCGCGGCGAGGAACCCCGGGTCCGCCTGCGGCTGGTTCGGCACCGCGCTCGCCACGTTCTGCGTGACCTCCAGGTAGAGCTTGTTGAACCACTTCACGCCGTCGGTCGGCGGCAGCGACTCGTCGAGCGCCGTGAGGCGGTCGAGCACCTCCTGAACGGTGGTCACATCGGGCACTGATGCAAAAGACTAAGCGGCCGCGGTCACCCCGTGGTTGATGTAGGCGCGCACCGACGGGCTCAGGCTGAGGTCGAGCGACACCGAGCCGCCCGAGAGGCGCAGGCGGGCGTGGTCGTCCGTCACCTCGGCGCTCCAGTGGTGGAGGTCGACGTCACGCAGGGCCACGGCGAGCACCCGTGCCGCCCTCTCCTCCGCGCCGTCTCCGTCCGCCGGCTGGTTGAGCTCGAGCGTGAGCTCGTAGTCGATCTCCTCGGGAGATCGGTCGCGCAGGCGCTGGAGGTTCAAATCGATCTCCGCCGCCACCGGGGCAAGCGCGAGATCCTTCGGCTCCTTGGGGTGAATCGTCATCAGCGGACTCCTCGGTCTAGTTGGCCGAGATCGAACGTAATCGCCCGAGCGCTCTCGCAAATCCGTAGCGAGCCGCAGATCGGCTGGGGTGGAGCCGCAGACCGGGTGAGCGAGTCAGCCCGGCGCCACCGCCGTTTGCTCGGAACTCCCCGCGGGCAGTCGGGTCTGGATGACCGTGCTCGAAGAAACCGGCCTCCGGCGGCGCGTGGAGCAGCTCGCGTCGTTCCCGCGGCCGAGCGCGAGCCCCGGCGAGGGCAGAGCCGCGGCGATGATCGCCGGGGAGCTTCGCGAGGCCGGCGCCGAGGTGACGGTTATGGAGGAGCCGGTGGACGGCACCTACTGGCGCCCGCTCGGCGTGCTGTCGCTGATCGCGGTGGGGGCAGCCCTCCGCCCGCGCCGGAGCGCCGCCCTCGTGGCCGGGCTCTCCGCGTGGGGCGCGGCGGACGACCTCGAGCTTGGCTCGCGAGTGCTGCGGCGCGCGCTTGCCAGGCGCATCTGCCACAACGTCGTGGCGCGCGTCGGCCCGCGCCAGGCCGAGCGCGCGGTGCTACTTCACGTCCACCACGACGCCGCTCACAGCGGCCGGATCTTCGACACGCGCCTCGCCAAGGCGAGCACCCGCGTCTTCGGGTCCCTGATCGATCGCCTGCGCACCACCCCGCCGCTCCTGTGGGGCACCGTGGCCGGGCCGCTCCTCGTGGCGTTCGGCCAGCTCGTTCGCTCGCGCGCGCTCCGCGTCGCGGGCGGCGCGATTTCGCTCGTGAACCTGGTGACGATGATCGACATCGGACGCTCGCCCGTGGTGCCCGGAGCGAACGACAACCTCTCCGGCGTGGCCGCCGGAATCGCCGTCATGCGCGCCCTCGCCGCAAATCCGCCGCAGCGGACCTCCGTGTTCCTCTTCTCGAGCGGATCGGAGGAGTCGTTCCTCGAGGGCTTCGACGCCTTCCGCCGCCGCGGTCTTCCCGGCCTGCCGCGGGAAGGCACCACCTGCCTGTGCCTCGAGAGCGTTGGTGCGCCCCGCCTCCTGCTCCTCGACGTGCCCGCCCGTGCGGCAGCGAGAGGCGAAGCGCGAGCGGCACGGACGGCGCGAGCACGTTGCTGAGCGCCCGCGGCAACCGGAGATCGCGGCGCTTGCGCACGAGCGCGATCACCGCCGGCACCGTGGCGAGCAACGGCCAGCGAACCTTCGCGAGATCGACGGGCGCCCGTGCCGCCGCGCGTGAGCTGCCGAGCGCTCCGCGCACGGCCGCAGCCTTGGAACGGGACATCGCGGCCCTTTTGCCCCGGTGACACCGGCCGAAACGCAAGTTGGCGGGATGACGCCTGCTGCTTCGCCCGCCCTCACGCGGGTAGCGCGGGCTCATGCACACGTGGCGGAACTGGGGGCGAAACGTGACGTGTCGGCCGGCGCGCCTCGCGCATCCGCGCAGTGCGAACGAGGTGGCGTTCGAGACCCAGCGCGCCGCGGTCACGGGCGTTCCGCTCCGCGTGGCCGGGTCGGGCCACTCGTTCTCCGGGATCGCCGCGACAGATGGGCACCTGCTGCTGCTCGATCGCATGAACCGCGTTCTGGACGTGGACCGCGCCGCCGGTCTCGTGCGGGTTGAGCCGGGCATCACGTTCCGGGCGCTCAACCGTGAGCTCGACCGGCACGGACTCGCCCTGCGCAATCTCGGAGACATCGACAGGCAGACGGTCGCGGGGGCCGTCGCCACCGCCACGCACGGCACCGGGCTCGGGTTCGGCAGCATCGCCTCCGAGGTCGAGTCGCTCGAGCTCGTGCTGGCGGACGCTTCGCGGATCGAGCTCTCCGCGCGCGGGGGTGATCCGGAGGCCTTCCGCGCCGCGGTCACGAGCCTTGGCTCGCTCGGCGTGACCACGAGCATCACGTTGCGGTGCGTGCCGGCATTCTCGCTGCATCACTCCGAACGCCCTGTGGCGCTCAGGGACGCCCTCGACTCGCTGGAGCGAGCGGTGCGGTCGAGCGACCACTTCGAGCTGCTCATCCTGCCCTACAGCCAGACCGCGGTCGAGCGCACCAACGAGCGCGTGGCGGGGCGAGCGCGAGCACGCGGCCACCTGCGCCGGGTGTGGGAGGACGTGGCGGTGGACAACGTCGCGCTCGAGCTCGTGTGCGCCACGGGGCGGGCGGCGCCCGCGGCGATTCCCTCCCTCAACCGCCTCACCATGAGAAGCGCGCCCAGGCGGGAGCACAGCTCGCCGAGCCATCGCACCTTCGTCACCCCGCGGCGCGTGCGCTTCCTCGAGATGGAATACGCAGTCCCGCGCGCGCACGCGCGCGAGGCGATCGAGCGGGTGCTGGCGGAGATCCACGGGCGGCGGCTGCCCGTGAACTTCCCGATCGAGCTTCGCTTCGCCGGGCCGGACGATTCATTTCTCAGCCCGTTGAGCGGCCGCGAGTCGTGCTTCGTCGCCTGCCACGCGTACCGCGGCTTCGCGATGCGGCCGTACTTCGAGGCGGTCGAGCCGATCCTCGCGAGCCTCGACGGGCGTCCGCACTGGGGGAAGCTCCACTCTCAGACGAGCGAGACCCTGCGCGGGCGCTACCCCGGCTGGGGCCGTTTCGCGGCCGTGCGCTCGCGGCTCGATCCGGCCGGCCGCTTCACCACTCCGGAGCTCGAGCGCCTGCTGGGCCCCGCAGGTGTTGTCAGCGCCTCCACGTCCAGGCGTTTGGGGAAGCGCGTCTGAGGGCAAACGCCGTGCCCATGGCCAAGAGCAAGAAGAAAAACGATCGGATCAAGCTCGTCCTCCAGCGCATGATCGAGGACGAGGACGTGCAGGGCCAGTTCCGCACCGGCGCCACCCGGCTGCACGAGGCCTGGCAGCGTGCCTCGAGCAAGCGCCCCTCGCGCGCGGTGGAGGACAAGAAGGTCTACGAGAAGGTGCGCGAGGGCGCGACCTCCCTCACGAAGGCCATCCGCTCGGCCGGCCGCCCGCCCGAGCCCCCGCCGCGGCGCGGACTCAAGCTTGCTCTCGTGGTGGCCACCGCGGGCGGAGCCGCGTACGCCGTGAAGAAGCTCCAGTCGAACGGAAGCGTGAGCTAAGAGCGCTAGCTCGGCAGCTCGAACTCGAACCACACGTGGGTCGAGCCCTCGAAGCTGCCCCAGTCGCGCGCCAGCGCCTCGACTATCGGAAGGCCCCAGCCGCCCACATGGTCGAGGTCGTCGCGATTGCGCCTGTCCGCGGTGCGCTGGGCGTCGAAGCCGGTGCCCTGATCGGTGATCTCCACCCGCAGGCGGTCGCCCCGTACGTCCATGTGCAGCGTGAGGTCGCCGGCGCCGCCGTACTTCACCGCGTTCGTCACCAGCTCGGATGTGAGCAACCGCAGGTCGCCTAGCCGTTCGGGCCCCACCACGTCGGCGAATCTGGAAACCGCGTCGCGCGCCACCCCGGGCGCCTGCTCGTCGCGCTGTATGTCGATGTCAAGAAGGTCGGGAACCACACCAGCCCCATTGGCTTCGACTGACCATTTCCGGCGCAGAGTCAGACGGCTGCGCCCTCGTCGAGCATCTATATACCCAGATGGGCGATTTTCTTTGCCTCCCCGCGGCCGTGGAGAGGGGGAACGGATTACGTGGCCTACTCGACCGCGGGCTGGTAGCGGAGCCCGTCGATGGCGATCCTGAGGATGCGCTCGTTCACCGCCGGATCGGGCGACGGAATCTTGGCGATGCCCACGACCATCTGAATGACCTCCGCAATGGTCACGTCCGGCCGTACGGCGCCGGCGTCCTGGGCGCGCTTGAGCAGCGGCTCGCCGGAGGCGAACAGCGTGCCACGGCAGACCTGGAAGAGCTCCGCGTCCGGTTCTAGGTAGTTCTGCAGCTCTGCGGCCAGGGCGCGCTTGGTGCCGATGTAGGCCATGAAGCGCTCGAACCAGACGTTGAGTGCCTCCCAGGGCTCGACGCCTTCGAGGCCCTCCGCCGTGCGGGCCATCGCCTCGACCTCTTCCACATAGAGGGCCTCGAGCAGCGCCTGCCGGTTGGGGAAATTGCGGTACAGCGTCCCGATCCCCACGCCGGCGCGACGCGCGATCTCCTCGAGTGCCGTCGACTCGCCGCCCTCATTGAAAGCCTCGCGAGCGGCGGCGAGCACCTTCTCGTAATTGCGCCTGGCGTCGGCGCGCTTCGGCCTTGCGATCAGGGCCTCTGGAGACGTTTCTGTGGTCGACATTCGAAATTCCCTTGACAAACGGAGGGCGCCTCCGTATATTTCCGGAGGCCTCCTCCACTTAGTTCCGGAGGTCGCCTCCAGATCTTAGCCCCGATCTACGCCACTGACAAGGGACACACCATGACTCTCTCCCTCGCCCCCAAACTCACAGCCGACAGCCGCCGCTGGGCCTCGCTGATGGTCGTCTGCCTGGCACAGCTGATGATCGTGCTCGACGTGACGATCGTGAACGTCGCGCTCCCATCCATCCAGCACGACCTTCATTTCTCGCAGGCGAACCTCACGTGGGTCGTGAATGCGTTCCTGGTCACGTTCGGCAGCCTGCTGCTGCTCGCCGGCCGGCTTGGCGACCTCGTCGGGCGAAAGCGCGTGTTCCTGACCGGCGTGGTGGTGTTCACGCTCGCCTCGCTCTTGTGCGGCGTGGCGCCCAGCGAGGGCTTCCTGATCGGCGCCCGCTTCCTGCAGGGCATCGGCGCGGCCGCGCAGGCGTCCGTGATCCTGGCGATCATCGTCACCGAGTTCCCCCGGCCGGATGAGCGCGCGCGAGCGATGAGCGCGTACGTGTTCGTGTCGGTGGCCGGCGGCTCGCTCGGGTTGCTCGCCGGCGGACTCCTGACGGAGGCGCTGAGCTGGCACTGGGTGTTCTTCGTGAACCTGCCGATCGGCGTGGCCACCTTCGCCCTCGGCCAGGCGCTCATTCGTGGCGATCGCGGGCTCGGGCTCGGGCACGGCGTGGACTGGCTCGGCGCGGCTCTTGTCACCGCGTCATTGATGAACGCGATCTACGCGATCGTGCAGGCCACCAACCACGGTTGGGGCTCGGCGCAGGTGCTCGGCTTCGGCGGCGTTGCCGTCGTGCTGATGGCGGCGTTCCTCTACCTCGAGGCCCACATCGCGAACCCGATCATGCCGCTGCGCATCCTGAAGCTGCGCGGACTCGTGAACGCGAGCCTCGTGCGCGGGCTGCTCGTCACGGGCATGTACTCGAGCTTCTTCCTCGGCACGCTGTATCTCGAGCACGTCCGCCACTACAGCCCGCTGCAGACGGGAGCGGCGTTCCTGCCCTGGACGCTCACGGTTGCGGTCCTGTCCCAGGGCGTGACGGCTTGGCTCGTGGAGCGGTTCGGCACGCTGCGCGTGCTCACCGTCGGGATGGCGAGCGCCGCGGCCGGCCTGCTGCTGTTCGCAACGGTCGGCCCCGACACCGCGTTCTTCCCCACCGTGTTCTTCGCCTGCTTCCTGATCGGCTTCGGAATCGGCAACGCGTTCATGCCGCTCTTGACGCTGGCGATGGCGGATGTGCCCGCGGCCGATGCCGGCCTCGGCTCGGGCATCACCAACGTGTCGCAGCAGATCAGCGGCGCGCTCGGCCTCGCCGTGCTGAGCACGATCGCCGGCAATCACACGAAGAGCCTGCTGTCGGACCACCACGGCCTCACCAGCTCGCTGATAGGCGGCTACCACCTGGCCTTCCAGGTCGGTGCCGTGACGATCGCCGCCGGCATAGCCCTCGCCTTCTGGCTGCTGCCGCCGCGCGGCGCGCGCCCCGAGACGGAGCGCATCCCCAACATCGAAATGGAGCACGCAGCATGACCCACGCAAACCACACCCACTCCCCCCACGCGACCCCGGCCCGACCCCGCTCCCGCCGCCCCCGCGGCGGGAGCCGCCGCCGGCGCCCCCACGCGTCCAGCTTCTCCGACGCGGTGATGGCCGCGTACATCCACGAGCTGTCGGTGGGCGCGCGGCCTGACCGCTCGAACGCCGCCTGAACCGGCGCACCCGCGCGGGCCGCTCCCTACGATTTCGCAGCCATGAGGCGGGGAGCGGCCATAGCCGCGGCAGGGGTGCTTCTGCTCTTCGTCGGGATCGGAATCGCCGCCGGCGGGAACAGCGGGCGGATCGGTCCCGATATCGGGCTGCTCGGCAACGGCCGGCAGCTCGATCCTGCGGGCACGCTCGTGAAGCTCGGCAACTTCCCCACCGGCGGAGCGGTCACGCCCGACGGCCGCTTCTACTGGACGGTCTCGACCGGGAGGGGCTTCAACGACATCCGGATCGTCTCGCTCGCCGATGCCCGCGTGGTGCAGGTCGTGCCGATCCCGGGCGCCTCGGGGGGCATCGCGATGGACCCCGTGCGCAACCTGGCGTATGTCTCGGGAGTTGCCGACTCCGCGCATAAGGACGAGCAGCGGACCGGGCTGCCGGGGCGCGACGGCGACGTCGTTCAGGTGTTCTCCTACGACCCCGTCACGGGACATGCCGAGTTCAGCAAGCTGCTGCCGGTGCCGCCCCCGTCCGGCTCGCCGATCCCTCAGGGCATCGTCGCGGTGCCGGGGCTTGGAGGGCCGCCGCAGAGCTTCCCGCCCACGAACACGCAGCCGGTGGCTTGGCCGGACCGGCTGGCGGTTTCCCCGGACGGCAAGACCCTGCTCGTGCCGCTCAACCTGGCGGACTCAGCCGCGGTGGTGGACACCGGCAGCGGGCAGGTGCGCTACGTGAACGTCGGCCATTACCCATACGGCGCGGCGATCCTGCCGGGCGGCCACACCGGGCTCGTGTCCAACGAGACGGACGGCACGGTGTCCGTGATCGACCTCGATTCGGCCAGCAAGGTGAAGGACATCCAGGTGGGGCCACACCTGTCGCACCCGGAGGCGATCGCCGTCGACCCGAGCGGCAACCGCGCGTACGTGGCGGTGGCGAACTCCGACCAGGTGGCGGTGATCGACACGAGCAGCATGCAGGTGGAGCGCACGCTCTCGCTCGACTGGCCCGATGGCCGCGGCTCGGCGCCCGTGGCGCTCTCGGTCACTCCCGACGGCAGCCGGCTGGTGGTGGCCGAGTCGGGCACCGACGACATCGCCGTCTTCGGCCTGCCGGGCGGCGCGGGAACGCCGTATGAGCTGATCGGCAGGGTGCCGACGGCGGACTACCCGGCGGACGTTCAGGTGGCGCCGGATGCCGGTTGTACGAGCGGTCCGTGCCTGCGGCTCGCCTACATCGCCGCCAAGGGGCTCGGAGTTGGGCCGAACCCGAACGGGCCCTCGCCGCTCACCACGAATGACGACAACAGCCAGAGCGTCCAGTACCTGCCGGACATCGTCACGGGAGACGCCGGCGTGCTCGACTTCCCGAGCGACTCCCAGCTCGCGCAGCTGACTCCGGTGGCCACGCGTCAGGTGCACCCCACGAACGCGGCCAAGCCGCCCCCGCAGACGCCGATCCGGCCGGACGGGCCAATCAAGCACGTCTTCTACATCGTGCGCGAGAACCGCACCTACGACCAGGTGCTGGGCGACGACCCGCGCGGCGACGGCGACCCCTCGCTCGAGCTGTTCGGCCCGCACGAGACGCCCAACCTGCACGCCCTCGTGAACCGCTTCCCCCTGGTCGACCACGTGTACGCCAACTCGGAGGCGTCGATCGACGGCCATTTCTGGACGAGCGCGGCCTCCGTCTCCGACTACGTCCACAAGAACTGGTTCCAGAACTACGCCGCGCGCGGGCGCCCCTACGACTTCGGCGTGTACGCGGTCACATGGCCGGCGAACGGGTTCCTCTTCGACCAGGCCGAGCACCAGGGCATCCCGTACTTCAACTACGGCGAGGCGATTGCCGGCGTGGTGCCGCTCACCGACAAGGACCGGAACGCTCAGGACACCGCCGAGGTGGCGCGCAAGCTCGCGCACTCGGACATCGGGCCGCCGGACGGCTGCTACCCGAACGACTCCTCGATCAACACCGACTCGATCACCCAGCAGCAGACCTGGGACTCCACTCCTCCGCAGGGAGCGCCCGCCACCGCCGAGTCCCGCTTCGATTGCTTCAAGAAGCGCTTCAGCGCCGAGCTGACCACGGACACGGTGCCGGCTTTCAACTACCTCGTCCTGCCGAATGACCACACGGTCGGCACCACCCCGGGCCAGCGCACTCCGCAGGCGCTGATCGCCGACAACGACTACGGCCTCGGCCAGATCGTCGACCTGATCTCGCATTCGCCCATCTGGAAGTCGTCGGCGATCTTCGTGATCGAGGACGACTCCCAGGACGGCGCGGACCACGTGGACGCACACCGCATCCCCGCCGCCGTGATCAGCCCGTACGCCAAGCGCGGTGCGGTGGTGCACGACCGCTACGACTTCCTGTCCGTGATCCGCACGATGGAGCTGATCCTCGGGATGAAGCCGCTCGGGCTGTGGGACAACCTGGCCACGCCGATGTACGCGGCCTTCCAGGGAACCCCGTCGAACGCCGAGCCCTACAACGCGATCGTGCCCGCGCAGTCGCGCCTTGCCACGAACTCCGCCACGGCGGCCAACGCCGCGCTGTCGCGCTCGCTGCACCTCGATCACACGGACGACGTGCCGCAGCGCGAGCTCGACCGGATCCTCTGGCAGTCAGTGCACGGCGCGCATTCGCAGCCGCCGCCGCCCGGGCCGAACGCTCAGCGCGGAGGCTGAGCGTTCCCGAGCCGGACCGCCGAGAGCGCGAGCACCCTCGCCATCGTCAACGCCGCGTCCACGCCATCAGGCGAGGCGAACTGCTCCGCCCCCTCGTCGCTGTGGAAGGCCCAGCCTCCCGGGCGGCCCACGCCGATCAGCGCGGAGGGCACTCTCCGCGAGATGTTCCCGAAGTCGGTGGCAAACGGAAGCGTTGGCGGGTTGGGCTCGAAGCCTCGGCCCGCGGCCGCGAACGCGTCCGCCACCGCGGCGGTGACCGCGGGGTCGGGACGGATTCCCGGCACCGGTCTGCCCTCCTGCCAGACCGCGTCCGGCAGGGCGGTTCGCAGGCGGTCGGCCGTGCGCGAGATCCCGGCCTCGTCATCCGCGAAGAAGAGCAGCGTGCCCGCGAGCACCAGGCCGGTGCCCTCCTCCACGTCGCCATCCAGCACCAGATGCTCGATCATCAGCCTCGAGCGGCGCACCTCGTACGCCACCTGCAGCAGCGCGCCCAGTGAATCGAGCGGCTTCTGCACCACGTCGTCGCGCAGGGAGCGAACGCCGGCGACGATGAAGTCGTCGCGACGCATCCACAGCGATGCCTGAGAAACCGTGTCGATGAACTCCGGGTGCGCGTAGAGGGCGGCGTCGCAGTCGTCCCACACGCCGGCCTCTGCGGTGAGCCCCTTGCCGCCACCGCGCTCGACCGTTCCGGGCGCATGGATCTCGTCGGCCGGGCAGCCCACGATCACGAGCTCGCCCGCCAGCTCCGACCGCAGCGACGCCAGCGCGAGCGCAGCGCCCACCACTGAGCCCGCGATCGGTCCGTGGCCGCACGAGTGCACCGCCTCGAGCGAGCCGTCATCGCGCACCGCGGCCACCGCGTCGTACTGCGCCACGATGCCAACGCGCCGCCCCGGCTGCCCGCCGCGAAGCACGGCTCGGAACGCGGTGTCGAGTCCCGCCACGCCTTCGTCCCCCTCGAGCCCGCCGTCCCGCAGCCGGCGCAACAGCTCGCCCGCGCAGGCGTGCTCCTCATGCGCGAGCTCGGGATGTGCGTGCACGAAGTGGATCACCTCGGTGATCGCGCCGCGCTGAGCATCAATCGCGGCGAGTACGTCCTCGTCAGAAGGGGCCATGAGGCGAACGCTAACGCGAGCGCCCGCCGGAGTTAACCCGAGCTAACAGAGCCCCGAGTAGACCTGCCCGGGCAATCGACTCCTCAGAGGAGGATCAATGAATTGGTCCAAGCGGATCTCGGTGATGGCCGTGGCAACGGCCATCGGGGCGGCGAGCATCGTCGCACCAGCGGGCGCGGCGAAGACGAAGCCGACCCACTGGACTAAGACCCACTGCACGAGCTACGTGAAGAAGTGGGACAAGGCGCACAAGCACGCCACCAAGGCCCAGAAGGCCAAGGCCGACAAGCTCCTCAAGAAACACGGCTGCACCAACAAGGTGAAGTAACTCGTACCGGCGGCCTGGCCGGGCCGCGCGCCCGGCCAGGCCCCTCTTTTCAAATGAGCCCCACAACGCAGCCCGGCCCTCGCCCCGGTGTCTCGATCCTGCTCCCCTGCTTCCGTGAGGCACAGGGCCTGGAAGAGGCCGTGGACTGCGCCCAGGCCGCCGCTCGCCGTGCGGGGGTGAGACACGAGGTGATCGTGTTGGAGGACGAGTGCAACGGGAGCACTGAGGAGCTCGCCGCCCACATCGCCAGCATGCGGCGAGGAGTCCGGGTGGTGCTCCGGGTGGGTGGCCGCGGCTACGGCGCCACCGTGAAGAGCGGCATCGCCACGGCGGTGATGCCGTACGTGCTGATCGCGGACCCGGGCTTCGAGGTGCGCTACGAGGACTTCGCCCGCTTCCTCGGGGAGCTG
>DASUWY010000009.1 GCA_036378175.1 Thermoleophilaceae bacterium | reverse complement strand
GGCGGCAACGAGGAGGAACGCTGCGATCGCCGCCGGCCCGATCCTCCGGCGGGCTCGTCTCATGCGCTGCAATCAACGCAAGGGAAGGGCCATTACTACAGGGTTCAGCAACCAAAGGGTTCAGGGTTCAGGTACTGCTCTGGCGGAGAGATATCTCCCCCGAGGTAGTACCTGAACCCTGAACCCTGCCTCCTGAACCCTGCGCCTTTTTTTAGAGTCCCTCGAGTAGCGCGTCGTTATTGGGCGTGCTGCCGATCCGCTTGATGAGCCACTCCATGGCCGCCTGCGGCGGCATCTGCTGGAGGCCGCGGCGGAGGGTGTAGACGGCGTCGAGCTGCCCGGGCTTGAAGAGCTTGTCCTCGCGACGCGTCCCGCTCGTACCGATGTCGATCGCGGGGTAGATGCGCTTTTCGGCGAGGGAGCGATCGAGCTTTATCTCGCAGTTACCCGTGCCCTTGAACTCCTCGAAGATCACGTCGTCCATGCGCGAGCCGGTTTCCACCAGCGCGGTGGCGATGATCGTGAGAGAGCCGCCGCCGTGCTCCGGCGCGACCGAGCGCGCGGAGCCGAAGAAGGCCTTCGGCTTGGCCATCGCGGTGGCGTCGAGACCGCCGCTCAGCGTGCGGCCCGTGCCGCGCTCCACCGTGTTGTGGGCGCGCGCGAGACGGGTGAGCGAGTCGAGCACGATCACCACATCGCGCCCGCTCTCCACGAGACGGCGGGCACGCTCGAGCACCATCTCGGCCACGTCCACATGTCGCTCGGCCGGCTGGTCGAAGGAGGACGCCACGACCTCGCCGCGTCCCCAGGAGATCATCTCGCTCACTTCCTCGGGACGCTCGTCCACGAGGAGAACGAGGAGCACCGCCTCGGGGTGGTTGATCGCTATCCCCTCGGTGATCGCCTGCAGGAGCATCGTCTTGCCTGCGCGTGCGGGCGCGACGATGAGCGCGCGCTGGCCGTAGCCGATCGGCGCGATGAGGTCTATCGCGCGGCGCGTCAGCTCGGGACCGCCCTTGGCGGGCTTCCCCGTCTCGAGGACGAGCTTGCGCTCCGGGTAGGAGGCAATGAGGGAGCTGAAGTCGGGGCGCCGCGTAGTGGTGGACGGCTCGGCGCCGTTCACCTGCTCGATATCCACGGCGGTGGTGCGTCCGCGGTGATCGCGACCCACGGTGGCGCGTACGAGGTCGCCGCGCCGGAGGGCGTACTGGCGAGCGAGCTGGGGCGGAACGAAGGGGTCGCCCGGAGCAGGGAGGTAGCTGTCGGTCGCGCTGCGAATGAAGCCGCCGTCGCGAGAAGAGTCGAACCATCCTTCGGCGGTTCCATCGGCGACTACCACCGCCGGGGGGCCGCCATGCTGATCCGAGCGCTGGCCGCCGCTGCTCCGTCCACGTCCGCGCCTGCCGCGCCTGCCGTTGGAGCCGAAGCGGTTCTCGCGCTGCTCCTTGTCACGGCCCCGGCGTCGTCCGTGCTGCTGGTGGTGGCCGCCTCCGCCGTTCCCGCCGGTCCCGGAGCCGCCGTTGCCACCGTTGCCGGCGTTGCTCGTGTTCTCTGTCGTCTCGGTGCTGCCGGTGCTACCGCTGTCGACAGTCGTCACCGGCACCTCCGTGCTCCCGCCGTTCAGCACTTCGCCGTTCGGGACCGGCGCGGAGGTTGGTGTATCTTCGCGGTACGGGCTCGAATCCGTGGTGGAGTCGGTGGGCGCGTTGTTCTGCGGACGCGGTCCGCGGCCGCGCCGGGTTGGGCGTCGACGTTCGGTCATGCAGCCTGTAGTCTCATTGGGTGAAATTGCTCTGCGCTTTCGCGGGGCGCCGAGAGTGGGCGCCACCTGGGCGCTCTTGCCACGTCGGTTCGTAGGTCATGCCGGTAGCCGCCACTGCGGCACGCGCGGCTGTTCCCTGGAAATTGTTTGGGTCACTGACAGGTAGTGGGCCCGAAGCGGTCGTGAGCGCCAATGCGCGCTCTCCGCGTCGTACGCCTTCGCCTTTCGGATCGGTTCTATCGCGGCGTATCCCCGCTCGCTCGGCAAGTGCGACCGACCAGTTCGCGGCCGCCGCGGCTCTCATCAGCGAGGCCGACCGGAGCGTTACGCTTGCGAGGCCCTACCATCCACTGTGGCGGCCGGGAATG